>JALWSY010000112.1 GCA_027083035.1 Sulfurimonas sp.
AACTGCACCTACTGCCTCTTTTGCAAGGTTGAGGGAGTCTGTTCTCATGTAAGTGATAACCCCTGATGTACCATCTGGTGTCTTGACACCCTCATAGAGTGTTTGGGCAATCATCATCGTCTTTTTCGGTGTAAATCCGAGTTTGGATGATGCAGTCTGCTGGAGTGTAGAGGTCATAAATGGTGGAGGTGTCGCACTCTTTCTCTGCTTTGTCTCTATCTTGGAGATAACAAAAGAGTCCGCTTTCACGCTCTTCTCTATCGCTTCTGCTTGACTCTTGTTCTCAATAGACATCTTAGAGATTTTCTCACCCTTGTGGGCAATAAGATTTGCATCAATATTTGTCTTAAAGATGGTATCTATGCTCCAATACTCTTGGGGTACAAAAGCTTGAATCTCTCGTTCACGATCAACAACAAGCTTGAGTGTAGAACTCTGTACACGTCCACCACTAAGCCCCTTTTGGATTTTAGAAGCAAGGAGTGGAGAGAGTTTGTACCCCACAACACGGTCAAGGATACGACGCGCCTGTTGGGCATTTACCATTTTCATATCGATATGGCGCGCAGAGTCAAGAGCGTGTTTGATAGCACCTTTTGTAATCTCATGAAAGACGATACGAGGTAACTCCTCAGGATCTTTTTTTATAGCATGGGCAATATGCCACCCAATAGCTTCTCCTTCGCGGTCCTCATCGGTCGCGATATAGATAACGTCTGCCTTTTTGGCAAGAGCCTTAATCTCTTTAACCGTAGGTGCATTCTCTTTAGCTACAGAGTAGGTAGGAATGAGGTGGTGTGTCTCTTCATCGATTTTGATTCCAAAGCGAGATTTCGGCAAATCTCGAATATGTCCTTTAGAGGCGATAACCTCATACCCTTTGCCTAAAAAGTTTTTTATAGTCCTTGCTTTTGCAGGTGACTCAACGATAATTAAATTCAAATAGTGTTCCTATATATAGTATAGTAAAAATTGTTTTTAGTTTTGGAAGTGTAGCTAAAAAAAATTATATTACAAAATTTGTAAAAATATTAAAGTTATTTTTTTCATGGCCGATGTAGTTAACATCAAGGCAAGGAAGCTAAGATAAAAATTACAGGGAGCGAAAGGCTCTTCCCAAAAAGGATTTATTATGGGTTTTAGAATTAATACGAATGTCGGTGCAATGAATGCGTGGAGAAACTCCACAATGAATAACGTGCAACTTGATAAAAGTTTGAATGCTTTGTCTTCAGGTTTGAGAATCAATAAAGCGGCGGATGATGCAGCTGGTCTTGCTATTGCAGATAAACTCTCAGCGCAGTCTCAAGGTCTTGGTCAAGCTATTCGTAATGCAAATGATGGTATTGGACTTATTCAGACAGCTGACGGTGCTCTTGAAGAATATACAAATATCTTAAAAAGAGTTCGTGTTCTAGCTACTCAAGCTGCCAATGATACTCAAGATACAAAATCTCGTTCACATATCCAAAAAGAGGTTACAGCACTGCTTCAAGAGGCAAGCGATATCGCTGCTACAACGAAATTTAATGGTGTAAAAATCTTAGATGGAAGTGTGTCTAGTGGTAACTTTGTTTTCCACGTTGGAGCGTATGCAAATGAGACACAAACTGCTGGAATAGCAACAAATACTGTTAGAGCTATTACTGGAACTGCAACAAGTAGTATTAAAGTAGGTACAAGAACAAATGCTGAATCAACAGTAGCTACAATGGATACTGCACTTGATAACATTAATACGAAAAGAGCGATTCTCGGTGCGGCACAAAATAAACTTGAGTCAACTGTAAGAAATATCTCTGTTACACAAGTAAATGTTACAGCTGCTGAGTCTCAGATTCGTGATGTTGATTTTGCTGCTGAGTCTGCAAACTTCGCAAAAAGAAATATCTTAGCGCAATCTGGTTCATATGCAATGAGTCAGGCAAATGCAGTACAACAAAACGTACTTCGTTTACTTCAGTAGATGAGTAAAGAGCTTTAGCTCTTACGCATTTTTGTAACTTTGGGCATTTGCCCAAGTTACTCCTCTTCTGATAAAAACCTCTCCAACTCACTTCCTAAGTTCTGCGATAAGCGGACTGTTTGACAAAAAGAATAAATATTCAAGGATCTTACTATGAAAACAGTTACAATGAGAGTAGATGATTCTGTTTACAATATGATAAAACTCGCAGCAGATGGACAAAGAAGAAATCTTTCAAACTTTATAGAGTTTGCAACAATGCAATATCTCACTTCATCACAATTTGTAGAGAAAGATGAAATGAATGAAATTTTAGAAGACAAAGACCTTGTAAATAACTTGATGAATGGATTAGAAGATTTTAAAAAAGGCGATTACACAATTGTACCCTAAGGGCATACCATCTAACTACCAAATTGCTGAAACTAAAACTTTTGAAAAAGTTAAAAAGAGACTAGATAAAAAACTCTATGCAAAAATTGAAAATTTTGTATATCCTCAACTTAGAAAAAATCCATTTTATGGCTCAAATATAAAAAAATTAAAAGATAATTTAGAAGGCTATTATAGATATAAAATAGGAAACTATAGGCTTTTCTATCTTATTGAAGATGATAAACTCATTGTGGCTGTTATAGATTTTGGACATCGACAAAAAGCTTATGATTGAAGACATAATAAAATAGAGAGATTGTGAACTTAGTCCAAAAACACCATAAAATGGGCTACATTTCCAACTCAATATATAAATCAATCCTTCTCAAGACAACTCTCAACCTTAGAAGTTTCTATTTCTCCACTCAATGCATCACACACAAAAAGCTCTGAAGCGTTCAGAAAAAAGAGTGTTGGATACTCTTGTGTGAAGAGCATCTCTATGGGATAGCTCTCTTTTTGTTCTCTATGGACTATGGTAAAAACAGCTTTTTTCTCTATTAGTACAGTAATTTCAGGACTTTTTAGAAGTTTACTTAACTCTCTGTTACACTCCCTGCAACTATTATTGATTAAAAAAACCATTAAAATCTTCTCTAACCTCTTAGCCTTTTGCTGTGCCATACCGTAAGAACTCTCCACGACAAAGGCATTTAGGCTTACTACTAAAAGACATAAGAGAACAAACTTATTCAAATAGCTTCTCCTCTTTTGCAATAGTTACAACTGGTGGATTTGGAAGTTGTGGATAGCTTACTTTGACTACATCTGTTACCCATTGAGGATAGATTCTAAAGTTGAGTTTTATCTCAGCTTTGAGGGGATACTTTGCATCAGAGGGGAGAGAAAAGCTCTCTTGAACTCTTTTTCCAGCATCAATACGTGTATCTTTTAGGAGTTTTTCATATCTCCAAAAGAGCAGACCGACAGGATTACCCTCTTTATCGCCAAAGACCTTATTGTAAACGATTGAGTTTTTCTCTATGTTTCCACTCTCATCAAGTTTTCCTGTACTAAAAATAACCCTGCCATCTCTATCTCTAACCGTAATATCTAGCCACATCTCTCTAAAGTCCGATGCACCAGTAGGGAGTTTATGCCCCGCACCGACGTTTGTTACACCAACTAATAGTTTGTTCTCTTTTATGGCACTATCTAGTTTTGCAGAAGATTTGAGTAGTTGTAGTGATTGAGACTCATGTTCTTTACTTTTAAGCCCTACTAAAAAATGATTTGCCCCTGTAAAGTAGTGTGTCTTTATCGATTTTTTCACCTCTCCACCAAGCGTTGATTTACCACTCCGTCCTACATAGTTCCCATCTTTAAGATAGTTCATATGGCAATCAATACACTCCTTATGCTCTTTTGGATTTTTGGAGGTATTATACTTGGAGTTCTTCCATTGCTCATACGTTGAGACAACTATCTTACTACTGTGAGGTAAAAACTCATTATGGCAAGATGCACAGTACTCACTTTTTTTATAGAGTGGTTTCATATACTCCTCTTTATGTGTTTTTGGATTTGCATTGATAAGTTTTTGGCTTATCCACGCTTTTGTATCGGAGTGTGCATCTTCATAGAGATACTTTTTTCTCTCTTTGAGTTTAAGTGTGTAGGAGCTGTTGCCCTTGGGTGAAGCATCTGTTATTCTATGACACGCTATACACGAAACACCCTGTTCTAGTCTATTTGGATGGGATTTGTATGCATCTACAAGGTTTTGAGAATCCTCTACAAAAAGAGGGTCAGGCATAATATTATCTCGCATAAAGTGTGTTGTTTTCTCCTGCTTCATAGAGACAGCACTAGGGTTATGACACCCCATACACCAAGTGCGAAACTCCTCTCCTCTATCCATCCCTGCCAAATTTTCTAAAACCATATAGTAAGGATTTGAGTCTGCTAAATGTCTATGGTTTGAGTTTGCCCACTGCTTAAATATCTTTGGATGACACTCTTTACAAGTAGTAGAGTTTGTCCACTCTATGTTATGGTAACGACTCACTCCCTCCTCATACTGCACATTTGTTAATTTCTCTGCATGAGAGTAAGGAGTAAGAGGTAACAATATTACCAATAATGATGCAATTTTTGTAGCAGTTGATGGAGTGAAAAATTTTTTAAGATGTATGCCCAAAAGAAAAAGAAGCACAAAAGAGCCATATAAATGCACACTAAAAGAGAGAGTACCTAAAGAGTCTCCTCCTCGATTTCCTACAAGAAAAAGATAGAATCCACTCACTATCAATAGTATAAACACAACTCCAAAGAGCATACCACTTCTACTTCTTGCCTTGTACTTCACCATTGTATCCTTTATATGCGAGTAGAGAAAAGGAAAAATAAAAAGCGCTATCAGCAGTATGGAGCCAAAAATATGAACAAACTCTACAATCCGAAAGTAGTTCCATGCAAGATTTACAAACTCCATCTGTAGTACTCCCGTTACAAATAAAAATGCAATATCAAGGTTTATATATAAAAGTTTCATTTTAACTCCTCATACTCTACTACATCACCCTCTAAGGATTTTAAAAAATCGGTTATCTCATCTATTTGCGTCTCGGTGAGTTCCATACTGAGTTGATATTTTCCCATGATATAAACAGCTTCTCTAAGATCAAAAACTGCACCATTATGAAAATATGGCGAAGTTTTTGTGACATTTCTTAGTATTGGTACACGAAATCGCTGCTCCTCCTTTTTCCCTAAAAAACCACCGACATTTTCAAAAGGAAAACGGTGATACTCTTTAAAATTAAAGTTAAATGATGCAACATCTCGCCCTACATACTCCGTACTAAAGAGTCCTGTCACATTAATGATATAGTTATAGTTTCTTGTTGGAAAATGCTGAATAGTCTCACCTCCAATCGTTCTTCCTGAGTGACACCCCTTGCAACCAAGTTCTATAAAGTTTCGCAATCCCCTTTTTGCACTCTCACTAATAGCGCTATTATTTCCATCTAAGAACCTATCAAAATCACTACGTGTTAGGAGGGTTTTTTGATATGCATCAATAGCCAAAGTGATATTTTCAAAAGTAATACCCTCAGTAAAAACCTTTTGAAACTCTTTTTTATAATAAACACTCTTTGCAATTTTCCTCTCTGCCTCCTTGGCACTCAAGCCCATCTTATTCGCATCTTCTATCATCAGTTCTACACTTTTGACTGACTCCTTTACCGAAGCATCCCACATCTGATACTTTGCTAAGGCTGTATTTAAGATGGTGAGTGTATTTCTATGATAAGGATCAGTACGCCCATTAACCCCAATGGCAGTAGAGAGTCTATCACTACCACTTTGGTCTTTGATATGGCACACCATACAGTCTGTTTTACTCTGAGGGTTTGTTATATCATCTAGAAATTGTGTTTTATTATGAGGGTTTTGTGAAAGCATATGGCAGGTTGCACAGCTTACTCTGTTATCTTTGGAGAGGTTTACATCGAAAAAGAGCGCTTTTCCTAAGGCTACCTTCTCTTTTGTTATAGGATTTTTGGGAGAGTCCAAGAGTTTTAAAAATGCATCATACTCTTTAGGAATAGAGCGCATTCCTTTACTTAGGGCAACCTCTCGAAGCTCTGCATCACTAAAGGAGTGCTTTACTTTTTTAGGTATAAGATAGGGTACAGAACTTATCCAAATCACTATGATTAAAACACCAAGTAAAATCAACCGTAACATTGCTATGTTTCCCTCCTATTCTAATTATGCTAGTATAGAACAATCTATTTTTCTTTACAACTGTTTTTTAGCACTTATAGAATTATTTTTTAGCACTAATAGAATTATTTTTTTAATAAATCCTTTGGATATACTCCATAATATTTAAAAAAAAGTTTTGAAAAATACCCTTGATGCTTATAACCCACCTCTTTTGTAATTTCACCAATATTTAATATCTGCTCTTTCAACAAAATATTTGCTTTTTCTAAGCGTAGTTTTTGAATGTATGAATGAATTGTAGTTTTATACCTCTTTTTAAATACAATTTTCAATTTTGTCTCATTGGTCGCACACAAATGCGCTAAAGTTTTTATATCTGGAGGATTTACAAAAGAGCGAAGTAAAATATCTTTTGCTGATTTAGAGATACAGAGTGCATCATCACTCAAAGTATTATCATAAATATCAAGTAGTTTAAATCTATGAATCATAAACTCTAAAACATTTTGTTCACATACTATACTATTAAAGAAATCATCTTTTTTTATACCGGTAATTTTATTAATTATATACAGACTTAAAGCATCTATGCTTTGTGTATCAAGGCATTCAAGAGTAATCTCCTCTTGTAGCTTATTATATAGATAATCTATCACACTACTTGTGTTGCCGTTTAAATAGCGTTTAAGGATAAAATCTGCTATAAATAGCACAAATATATCACTAGAACTACTTTGATTTATTGTGACGGTCAAATCTTGTTTTGAAGAACAAAAAAGGTTTATACTATTTTCATTAAAATTATATCTTTTATCTGTTTTATGGTCTGTTATAAAACCAGAACCCCTCTTTGTCACTACTATCGCCAACATCCTGTCAAGGTTTTTCACCTTATGGCTTTGCTGCTTATTTCCTTGGAGTGCAATATCTAAAAGAACTATCCCATTAGAGATGTCAATACGTGTTATATAACTATCTTTTTCATTATCTATCAACGAAGTTAATCGGAAAGAGGTATCAGTAATATTAAAAAATAAACTCTCCATTTTATACTACCTTTAAATGGCATAATACTCTTTTACTCTACGCTCAAAATCCTCATCACTTAGCTCTTTGCGCATTGGTATAAATTTTTTTGCTTTATCTCCAACTGTTGTTCTAGCAGGAAACTTTACATCATTTATAATTTTTAAGATAAGTCGTGCTACTTCATTTGCATCATTTCCATTATTTATCTGTTCAATAATTTTAGGAGCGAGTTGCGAAGCAAGTTTACTATAAGCAGAGTTCACATCAAATGTTTCCATATTTGTTACCAAATTTTTCCTTGCAAACTCTGTATCAAAAAAACCGGGCAAAATGGAGTGTACTCTTATATTAAATGTACTTAGTTCATAGCGAAGAGAATCAGTTATTCCCTCTACTGCATATTTACTTGCATTGTAGAGAGTAAAAAGTGGTAATCCGATTTTTCCCAAAAAAGAGCTTATATTTATAATAACACCATAATTCTCTTTACGCATATAGGGAATAACTGCTTTTGTAACTCTTAACATACCAAAAACATTTACATTAAACTGATCTAACATCTCCTCCTCTTTGAAGTTTTCAACACTAGAGACGACACCATATCCAGCATTATTTATAAGAATATCAATTTTTCTATCTCGCTGTACTATTTCTGCAACAACATTATCAATACTCTTCTGATCGGTAATATCAAGAGAAATAGGAACAATATCAGAATTGGCTAAATTTACAAGTTTATTTTTATCTCGAGATGTTGCATAAACCTTAAAACCGCTCTCAGCTAACAACTTTGCACTTGCTCTTCCCATGCCTGAACCAGCACCGGTAATTAAAACTATCTTTTTTACTTTAACCCTCATTTTTCATAATATCAAATTCCAAAAAATTGCTTCACCCAATTCTTTTCAGCTTCACTTTGTAGAAAAATTTTCGTTATAGTCTGATTATTCTCACCTATAATCTCTACCTCATTTTCAACAACTTTTAGATGCTTGTTTCCCCACTCTTTATCTAACTCATCCATACGCAGAAGTACCTCTGAAGCATTTGGTTTCTCTACTCTGCCATCACGCTTATCAACAATTTTCAAACCACCTACATACTTCTCAAACTGGTAAGGGCTATAAACCTTAATAGCCTTATATATTCTATCCTCTTTCGCACTTGGCATCGCTCTTTGCATCGATACTGCCCCAAGTATAAAAAAGGCAAAAATCACACCTAAAAAAAGTCCTTGCTTTACATTCATCTTCTACTCCAACTCTCAATATATTTTTTCGCTTTTGCATCAAGCATCTGCATTCTCTCTTTTCCCTTTGGCAATGTTTTTCTTAAACTACGCATCTCCTCTAAAAACTCCATAATAGAGTCTGGAATCATCCTCTGCAAATAGATACGTAGATGTTTAGCCATAGCAGGAGAACTGCCAGAGGTAGAGACCGCTACTGTTAAATCTCCCTTCTTTATATAAGAGGGAAAAATAAAGTCACAATACTCTGGCAAATCTACTGCATTACAGAGGCATTTGTACTCTCTGGACTCTTCATATATTCTCTTTTGCATTGCTATATCATCAATGGCAATAATTATCATAGAGTACTCTTTTATATCCCCCTGTGCATATTTTCTCTGTAAAAAAGAGAGTTTATGCTTTTGTATCAAATCGAGCATCTCATCTGAAAAATCAGCAGCGATAAGAGAGATATCCTCTGTAAAATCCAGAAGATGTTCTAACTTCTCATAGGCAATATTACCTCCCCCAATGATAAGAATCCTGTAGTTTTCAAGTTTTAAAAAAGCGGGAAAGTATGCCATAAAGAAAATCCTAAAGAAATTTGTTACCGAGACATAAGCATAGCATAAACTTTATATAAAAAATATTGATAAAAATCAATTTCTATTTACACAAATATGGATACAATCCTTTTATTCAATAAAAACGAAAAGAGTTGTACAATGAAGCAAGAGATATTATCAAGAATACAGAAAAAATTTCCACTGGTAGCAAAACCTTTTGAGGTCATTGCACAGGAGTTAGGATTAAGCGAAGCAGAAGTTTTAGAGATACTCAACAATGAAAAAAAAGAGAATATCATCCGTCAAACTTCAGCTATCTTTGATACAAAACGATTAGGATATAAATCCTCTCTCGTTGCATTTAAGATAGCTCCTGAGCGTATAGATGAAGCAGTAGAGATTATCAATGCGCATCCGGGAGTCTCTCACAACTATGAGCGAAACCATGACTTTAACATCTGGTTTACGATGGCTGTTGCTCCTGATAGTCAGCTGGGTTTAGAAAAGACCATCGAGATACTTGCCAAACTGACAGAAGCAGAGGATTACATCATGCTTCCAACACTCAAGCTCTTTAAAATTAATGTGAAACTCAACACTACCGGAAAAGATGAGAAAAAAGAGAAAGTGAAAAAGGTTGTACATAAAGAGATAGAGCTTACACCTTTACACCATGCACTCATTAGAAAAGTGCAGTATGATATAGATTTCGTAAGTGAGCCTTTTGCAGATACCATCAAAGAGTTGAATATAAGCTATGAACGCTTTTTTGAGATACTTCAAGAGCTTCAAGATGCAGGGATAATGCGCCGTTTTGCTTCCATATTAAACCACAGAAAAGCGGGATTTAATGCAAATGCAATGGTTGTCTGGGATGTGGATGAGACGAGGGGAGAAGCAATAGGAGAGAAAGCAGCCGCTTTTAGTGCGGTAAGTCACTGCTACCTTCGTCCAAAATACACCAACTGGCCCTATAACCTCTTTACTATGGTTCATGGTAAAACAACAGAGGAGACAAATGGCATCATAGAGGAGATGGCGAAAGAGATAGAGTCCCACGCACATATGCCCCTGTACTCTTCGAGAGAGTTTAAAAAGGTACGCATTGAATATTTTACACCTAGGTTTGAAGCTTGGGAGTCAGAGCATAGCTCTGTTGCATAAAGGATAAAGAGATGGAAAGATTTTTTGAACTAGAGATAGCATATATAGTGATAGGACTCTTCTTTTTAGCAGTCACCCTGTTTGTAACAACACGGGACTTTATGCCAAAGGGCGCTATGAAAAAGGGAATGATTGGCGTTTTTTCTGTTTTTGCCATTATGATAGGCATACACTATGCCCTTACAACAAAGAGAATGAACGGAGTTGCAGAGATATTTAACGAAGGAAAAACTGTTATCTGTGAAAATAAGATGCGCAGAACAATCTCTCAATCTGTACTTATCTCAAAAGAGTTAGGGTGGCGACTTGAGGGGGATTACTTTAAAAATCCTGACTTTGAAAGAGACTTTATGACCGCAAGATGTGTGGACTACTCACCAATAGCTCCAAAGGAGGAGACGAAGTGAGAATAGTATTTTGGTCTCTTCTTCTCGTCGCCTTCAACCTTTCTGCTTTAGAAAAGTTTCAATCTTCACAAGTATGTCAAAAGTGTCATCCCCTTATCTATAAAGAGCATTTTGCATCACAGCACCGCAAAGCTTCCATCTTTGATGATGCCATTCATAAAGCGGTATGGGATAAGCACCCACTCAAAAAGAAAAACAAATACACTTGTGCAAAATGTCATACACCCAATGATGCACGCATCATAACAGCGCTCCAAAACAAAAAGAGTGCAGCTCCTATGCAGAACAAAGCACAGGAGGAGGGTGTCTCTTGTGTCTCTTGCCACAATATAAAGAGCATACAGAAGCATGAAAAGTCAAACACAAATCTTATCACGACAAATAAAAAACTCCTCTACTCAGCACGAGAGAGTGAAAAAAACGAAAAAGATAAAAAGTATAAAACAAAAACAAGTCTCTTTGGTTTTGTCACACAAAAGAGCGGCTCACCTTTTCATGAGATAGATTTCTCAAATGAAATCTTTTATAATGGAAATGTCTGCTTGGGATGTCACTCACATAAAGAGAATGCACATAAACTGCAAGTCTGTAAGATGGATATAAATGAAACAACCCAGAGTGAAAAAGAGAACTGCATCACCTGTCATATGCCTTTAGTGCAAGGGAGTTTCTCTACCATAAGCCAATCTAAGATGCACAGATACCATGGTTTTACTGGAACTATTCATAAACCACAGATGCTTAAAAAGTATCTTGATATAGGATTTAAAAAAGAGCAAAAAGGTTTTAGTGTTACCCTTACAAACCATGCTTCTCACGCTTTTTTACTCCAGCCACTCCGTCTAGCGCAACTCCGTGTAACGCTTCATCGTGCAGGTAAAAAGATAACTCTTAAGCCGAAAAATTTTGTACGCATTATCGGAAAAGATAAAAAACCAGCGCCACCATGGGTAGCAACAGAGGTACTGAAAAATACGCAACTCCAAGCAAAAGAGCAGCGTCATATCCACTTTGATGCAGATTTGCAGAGCGGGGATGAAGTAGTGGTTCACTTTGGTTACTATGTAGTCAATCCAAAAGCTGCTAAGAAACTAAACCTTACAGAGTTCACAGAGTTTAAACTTTTCAAAGAGGAGAGATTTTATGTTAAATAGCCTTAAAAGATACTCTATGGCGCTACTCATTCTCTCTTTTGTCATCATTTTAATGCTAGGAGGCACACTCCTTGTAAAGAGTTTTGGCGATACTCTTTTTGAAGATGCAAATATTACTATAAAACCCCAAGGAGAGAGGATAGTATTATGAGTTTAACTCTTATTCTAAGTGTCGGTGTTATTTTAAGTATCATCTTTCACTTTATAGGTGTTTATGCTGGTGCAAAAAAGAGTGTTTGGTTTGTTATAGCCCTTCTGTGGGCAGCAGGTTTTTCTATCGCTCACAGTGAAGTCAAACCAAAGGGATATGAGTATATAAAAAGCATAAAGGGAAAATACCCCGATACAGACAAACTTATAGAGGAGTCCCTTCCAGAGATCTCACTCTATGAGATGATACTTATAAAAAAGTCCATCCTCGAGCATAAAAAAGCGAAAGATTAGACTCTCTGTCGCAGCGATACACCAATTACAAAGAGCAAAGAAAAAAAGATGGTTACAAAGATGATGCTGTATCCCGTTGGCAAATCAAAGTTGTAAGAAGCAAAAAGAGATGTAACAATAGCAACTGAGCCAAAACCCCAAGCAAAATAGAGAGGTTTTACTCTACTTTGCATCACTCCAGCATAAGCAGGAGCTATAAGAAGAGCAAAAACTACTAAAACTCCCGCAGATTGCACAGAAGAAGTCACAGTAAGAGCGAGCATAATAAAAAAGAGCAGCTCTTTTATTATTCCCTTCGTTTTAGGATAGAGCAGAAACATCACTAATGATATAGGGATGTATATAGCAAAATCTCGTAACAAATCATCGGACGATGTAAAGAGAATATCTGCAGCACTCAGTTTAGAAAAAAGCTCCATCCCCTCGGCACTTTTAGCTAACACTAACATAATGCTAGAGATACCAAGGGCATAGAGCAGTCCTATAAACGCTTCAACATTCTGCACTCTCTTTGTTGCCCATGCTATCGTTACCGCCGCGAAGATAGCAAAGAGCAGCGTAAGCGGTGTTTGGTAAGCACCCTCTAAAAAAGCCACACTCAAAGCCATTCCAACAGCAGCAACCTGCCCAATAGCTAAGTCTGTAAAGATAACCCCACGCTTAATAATCTCCACACCAAAAATGGTGTGGATATATACAAGCAGTATCGCCAAAACAAATGCAGGCCAAAGTAGTTCTACTATTGGCATATCTTCTCTGCTATAGTATTATAAAACTTCTCTAAGGTTTCACTTCCCTTCACGGCTCCAACATCATGAGGAACAACAACCACTTGAGCATCTGTTTTAGCTGCTATAAATTTTGCAGTTTTCTTCTCATGGTAAATATCTTGAAGAATTGTTTTTACACCATCTTTCTTCATCTTCATTAAAAGTGCTAATGTATGTTTTGAACTTGGAGCTATTCCGGGAAGTGGCTCAATATTTCCTATACTCTCAACGCCATAACGCTTTAAGAAGTAGTTATAGAGTTCATGATACTGCACAACTTTTTTTCCCCTGCAACTGCGCAATCCTGCATCATAGCCTTTTAAATACTCTTGCCACTTTTGAGTAAAGGCATCTAAGTTTTTTTGATATATATCTGCATTTTCACTATCGAGCTGCATCAGTTTCTCTGCAATCGCTTTTGCGATAATCGGGACAAGATGCGGGTCTGTTGTGTAGTGTGGATTCCCCTCTGCATGCACATCTCCAAAAGCACGAGAGACAGTAGAGGGTTTATCTATCATAGGAATAAAGTGTGAAATATCTAAAAGTCCTTTTGCTCCATTTTGGATATTTCTATTATGTGCATTTTGGATGAGTGGAGGCAACCAACCAAGTTCTATCCCTCCTCCATTCATGATGAGCAAATCAGCGCGACGAAGTTTTGAGAGCAGAGAGGGTTTAGGAACGATAAAGTGTGGATCATATTTAGAGCTTCCAAGCACAGTAACATTTACTAAATCCCCTCCAACTCTTTTTGTAATTGCCCCAAGTGTGGAGTAGGTTGTATCTACTCTTAATGATGCAAAAAGTGCCGTTGTTACAACCAAAGTTATTAATACTATTTTTTTCATTTTCTCTCCTAATAAGAGTGAGCGCCATGTGCGCCTGCTGCAATGTTAAGTGTAATCATCACAGTATTGATATCTTGACGAGTGCCATTTATGATTTTACTTCTATCGTGCGAATAGTTCAGACGCAGTCGCGACATAGGAAACGGTTTATACTCCAACATACCTGTATATCGCTCCAAATTGTCTGTATCTACTCCTGCATAGGCACTTAAATCTGTCTCATTTTTTGTAATTCGATCATAGCGGATACCCACAGAGTGGTTCTTGTTAAACTGATATACAAGTTGTGTGTAGAGTCCACCCTGTGAATCTGTTGATGTATCTACATCTTTCTCTCTTTGAAGATACTCACTCTGCCATACAAGAGAACTATAGCTCCCAAGTTGTTCACGCAAAGTTAAATCAACTCCATAAACATTACTACTCTGTTTTTTCTCTGTCTGCCCATGCGCAGCACTCACGCCACCAAGGATAGAGAGATTATCACCAATATCTATGCTTGACTTCAGGTATCCGACAAAAAGATTCGGATCCTCATCACCGAAACTTCTCTCATTACTCCCTTGAAGCGTTTCAACTCCTGCCATTATGTAAGTATCTGTCGGTGCTACCCATTGGAGCTGCACACCTGCATCACTAATTGCATCAGGGCCAAAGAGAGATTTATAGATGAGTGCTTGTTCATCAAAACTCCATGAGTGTTGATGCTTCTCGTTGAGTCGTCCAAAAGCACTCTTAAATTTCCCCGCCTTGATACGAAACCCTGCTGGCAGAGAGGTAGTTGTTACAAAAGCTTCATCTATCTCTAACTCACTCGGATGCATATGCAGATAAGCAAACGCCTCAAAGTAGGGATCTACAACAGAGTGGATTGCGAACTCCGCATAGTTAAGATTGAAACTTCTCTTTGCATTAAATGGTATCTCTGCATCACCACTCTCTATAAAGCCTGCTATCGCATAATTTTCATACTCGCTATTTTTCACATCTCGGGAGAGTGCCGATATATTTAAAATCATAGCAATATCTGGAAGGTAAGCATTTTGCGAAAAACTCGCACTTGTGTTAGCACTACTCTGCTGTTGTGCCTCTAACATCTCTACTTGTGAGAGTAGTTTTTGTGTTGTCTCTTGTTGTAATTGTAACTGCTCTTTAAGAGCATCTGTTTCACTATTTGCCATTAGAGAGCTAAAAGCAAAGAGTGATAATAGCAATTTTTTTTGCATAATTATCCTTATAAAATTATAGTTTGTATAGTTGTTTTTATAGAATCAGGATAATTTTGGAGGAGCGCGGGAGTGGTGTTGGTTTTGTGTATAAAGTGTGAAAAATTCAGGTGATTGAGCAACTATGACATCACTAACAAGTGAAAGTTCTGTAAGATAAAAAGTCTCTGCTGGGGTATCCGCATCGACTATATTAGATTGGATAGTACATATCTGACAGTCGCTATGCTTTTGCAAATCATTATGATGATGCAAGGCACCAAACAATGAAGCGAGCAGAAAAACAATGCTAAAGTATTGCTTGAGATACTTATATTTCATCTGAGAATTATAACATAAAAATATAACTATCCAAGCAAAAAAGTTAGTCTATTTTTTCAGGTGTAAGCCCAACCTCTTCAAGATAGTGGCGTAGTTTTACAACTGCATCTTTTGAGAGTTCTGGTCTATGTGAGAGTGTTAGAGAGTGTTCCTTTCCATTGTAGTGTACAATAGCACGATGCTCTTTATTCACCTCTACTTTTGCTCCATAATGTTCTAATGCCGAAATAACCTTCTTCGCTTCAATATTTCCTGACATCGGGTGTGCAAAAATCTTCTCTATTTTTTGTTTGTGTTTACTCATGTAAAAACTCCTTTTTGTTTTTATAATTATCCTCCTTTATAGATTAAAACTCTCTTATGCTAAAATGATGAAAAACTTTTAGGATCTCTATGTTTATCAACAATCTCGCCTATGAAGCAAGTGCAGGAAGTGGAAAGACTTTTATGCTTGTTGTTCGCTACCTCTCGCTACTCTTTATGGGAGCTGAACCCTCAAAGATTTTAGCACTTACCTTTACAAATAAAGCAGCAAAAGAGATGCGTGAGCGGATAGTTGAAACGCTCGAGGAACTTGAGGTGCGTGGTGAGTTAGAGGAGATAGCCAAAGTAACCTCACTCTCAAAAGGAGAACTCCTCAAAAGACGCAAACAACTCCTAGAGAGCTTTTTAAATGCCAACACAAAAATCATGACCATAGATAGTTTCTTTACACAGATTTTACGAAAGTTTTCACTCTATGCATCATTAATGCCCGATTTTACTACCTTTAACTCCCAACACGAACAAAAACTTCTTGAGCGTTTTTTAAAGGAGGTAAGTGTCGCCAACAAAAAAGAGATGCTCCTCAACCTCTCTTTGGAGTCAGACAAAAGAGTAAGCGATATCTTCTCTCTTCTTGATGCCTTTTACGCCAAAAAAGAGGAGCTCTCCTCACTCACTTTTATACAACAAGATACAAAACCCTTTGAGTCTGCTGCTATGGCGGCGCTCAAAGATTTGCAAAGCATTGTCTCCTCATGTAAAGGTGCCTCTGCAACACTACAAAAGGCAGTTGTGGCAAAAGATTTCCATGAACTCAAAGAGAAGTCATGGGTTATCAAAGAGAGTCTAGAGTACTGGGTATTTAAAAAGTGCTTCACACTTGATATGAACAGGGCCTTGCACACCATTCAGGAGTCCATTAAAGGTTACAATCAAGCCAAAGAGCAGAACTTCTTTTATGCTCTGAGTGAACTGCTGCACCTCTACATAAAAGCAAAAAAAGCGCTCTACACCGAAGATAGTGAACTTGGATTTAGTGATGTCACCTCCCTTGTCTATGAGATACTCAACCGACTTGATGATAGAGAGTTTCTGTACTTCAGACTTGATGCGACCATAGAGCATATGCTACTTGATGAGTTTCAAGATACCAGCATCATTCAGTATGAAATCTTAAAACCGCTTATCAATGAGATAACTTCAGGGAGTGGCATCTTTGAAAATGGCAGCTTCTTTTTTGTTGGAGATGT
>JALWSY010000113.1 GCA_027083035.1 Sulfurimonas sp.
GAGCATTTAACTCCTCTAGGTCGATATCAACATTAACCGGTCTATCAAAAAGAACTATCCCCTTTGCACCGATGTCACTAAAACGCTTTGCCATATTTGCAGGAGCGGAGAAGATGGCATTCATCTTAATGCTCACGGGAATCTTCACACTCTCTACAACCGCCTCAAGCGCTTCAAGGTAGAGTGCTTCCACGACTCTTCCATCCATCTCAATATCTGTTGGAATGTAGGTAATATTAAGCTCTAAAGCATCAACACCTGCAGACTCAAGCTTTTTAGCATACTCTATCCAGCCACCCTTTGAGACACCGTTAAGTGAAGCAATAATAGGGATAGAGACCTCTTTTTTTAGTTTTACTATCTCATCAAGGTAGTGTTCAGACTCCAAGTTACTCAACACCACCTCTGGAAAGTACCCTAAAGACTCGGCGTAATCCTCACTTCCTCTAAATAAAAAGTGATCCATCTCATGCATCTCATGATTTATCTGCTCCTCAAAGATAGAGTGCAGCACAACAGCAGCAGCCCCATTTTTCTCAAGCTCTACAATAGACTCAATAGTAGCAGTAAGTGGAGATGCCCCGATAATAATAGGATTTTTTAACTCCAGTCCCATATATGTAGTTCTCAAATCCATCTTACTTCTCCTCTTCTTGTGCAGGTTGCATTGAGCTTTCTAAATTTTTATAGCGTTTGTAGTTCTCTTGGGCATGATTTCTTGCAGTCTCGAGATACTCTTTTGCGTTATTTGCATCAAGTTTCTCGACCATTTTAAAGCGTGTCTCTTGATACATAAAGTTTTTCACATCTATCTTTGGTTCTTTATAATCCACAATCATAGGGTTTTTCCCCTCCTCTATCAAGGCTGGGTTATATCTAAATGTCGCCCAGAGTCCGGAATCAACAGCAAGTTTTTGATGCTCCATACCATAACGCAGATCATACCCATGTGCCACACAATGCGAATAAGCGATGATGATAGAGGGTCCATCATAGGCTTCGGCCTCCACAAAGGCTTTAACTGTTTGTGCATCATTTGCTCCCATCGCCACACGAGCGACATAGACATTGCCATAGGCGATAGCCATCATAGCCAAATCTTTAGGAATTTGTGGCTTACCACCCGCTGCAAACTTTGCAACAGCACCGGTAAAAGTCGCCTTACTCTGCTGTCCTCCGGTGTTGGAGTAAACCTGCGTATCAAGCACTAAGATATTGACATTTTTACCACTTGCAAGCACATGATCAAGCCCACCATAGCCAATATCATACGCCCAACCATCTCCACCAATCATCCAGACCGATTTTTTCACCAAATAATCTGCAAGCTCACGCAACCTTGATGCGGAGTCCCCTTTTAAGGAGGAGAGTTTTTGCTTTAACGCCTCGACACGCTCTCTTTGCGTGAAAATCTCACTCTCATCTTTTTGCTCAGATGCCAAGAGTGCATCACAAAGCTCTACACCCACATCCTCTTTAAGTGAGAGGAGTGCCTCTCTTGCATTATGTGTATGTTTATCTATGGCAAGGCGAAAGCCTAAACCAAACTCGGCATTATCTTCAAAGAGAGAGTTTGACCACGCAGGACCTCTCCCTTCGCTATTTTTTCTCCATGGTGTTGTTGGCAGATTGCCTCCATAAATGGAGGAGCAACCCGTTGCATTCGCAACCACCATTCTATCTCCAAAGAGTTGTGATGCAAGTTTGATGTATGGCGTCTCACCACATCCCGGACACGCCCCGCTAAACTCAAAGAGCGGCTCTAGAAACTGTGTCTCTTTTGCTTTTTCATGGTTGAGTTTGCTTCTATCGTAAGCCGGCAGTTTTGTAAAGTGTTCCCACATTGCAGCCCCATGCTCACGGATAGGCTCTTGAGGTGCCATATTGATAGCTTTGAGGTTTGTTTGTGACTTATTTTTTGCAGGACACACCTCAACACAGAGGGTACACCCTGTACAATCCTCTACTGCCACTTGGATAGTAAACATCTCACTTGCTTCAAAAGTTTTTCCTTTCGCTTTTGTATAGAGAAAATCCTCTGGAAGCTCCGCTAAGAGAGACTCCTCTACAACTTTTGAGCGAATAGCCGCATGAGGACAAACAAGGACACACTTGTTACATTGGATACAGGTGTTTGGATCCCACACCGGCACCTCAAGAGCGATACTGCGCTTTTGATACTGTGTTGTGCCACTTGGCCATGTTCCATCATCGGGCATAGCAGAGACCGCTACCTCGTCCCCATCTCCGGCAATAAGTTTTGCTGTCACCTCTTCGACAAACGCATCAAACTCTCCCTTAATAAGTGGTCTCATTGGCTTCGTACTCTGTGCTGTTTTTGGCACCTCTACTTCGTACAGGTTTGCAAGCGTATTGTCAACTGCCAAGAAGTTCATAGCCACTATCTGCTTCCCTTTTTTCCCATAGGTCTTCTCGATGGAGGCTTTAATCTTCTCTATAGCCTCCTCTCTTGGCAGAATATTTGAGATAGCAAAGAAACAGGTCTGCATCACGGTGTTTATCTTTCTTCCCATATTGCTCTGTTTAGCAACTCTGGCTGCATCGATGACATAAAACTTCAGCTCTTTTTGAATAATCTCCTCTTGTACCTTTTGTGGCAGTTTAGAGAAGACTATATCTTTAGCAAATGGAGAGTTGAGTAAAAAAGTAGCGCCTTGCTGTGCATGTTTTAAGATGTCAAACTTCTCTAAAAAAACACTCTGGTGACACGCTACAAAGTTCGCTCTCTCTATAAGGTAACTCGACTTTATCGGTTTTTTCCCAAAACGCAGATGTGAAGTGGTCATTGAGCCTGATTTGTTTGAGTCATAGACAAAGTAGCCCTGTGCAAAGTTC
Organism: Sulfurimonas sp.; assembly: GCA_027083035.1. Lineage (GTDB taxonomy): Bacteria > Campylobacterota > Campylobacteria > Campylobacterales > Sulfurimonadaceae > Sulfurimonas. The sequence continues at coordinate 2,857 of JALWSY010000113.1, forward strand.
TCTGTCTCCTCTCCTATTATCTTGATGGAGTTTTTATTTGCCCCTACTGTTCCATCACTTCCAAGCCCATAAAAAAGCCCTCGAAAGGTCTCACTATCAGCCACACTAAAAGAGCTGTCCCACTCCAAAGAGGTGTGTGTTACATCATCATAAATACCGATGGTGAAGTGATTTTTCGGCTGCTCTTTTTCTAACTCATCAAAGATAGCCTTGCTCATGGATGGAGTGAACTCTTTAGAAGAGAGTCCATACCGCCCACCTATAATCTTTGGCATAGCAAAGCCGAGTTTTCCTTCACTACTTAGCTCATTAAAAGCACTTACAACATCCAGATACAGCGGCTCACCTAAAGAACCTGACTCTTTTGTTCTATCTAAAACTGCGACAGCCTGAAGCGTTTTTGGTAAGATACAGAGAAAGTGCTTTAATGAAAATGGTCTGTAGAGCCTTACCTTTACAACACCTATCTTCTCACCCTTAGCCACAAAATGTTCCACCGTCTCCTCAACCGTATCACAGCTAGAACCCATAAGAATGATAATCTTTGTTGCATCCTCAGCCCCTACATAATCAAAGAGCTTATACTCCCTGCCGGTAAGTTTTGCAAATCTATCCATAGAGTCTTGTAAAATATCTGGCAATTTCTCATAGTAGGCATTGACACTCTCACGCCCTTGAAAATAGACATCAGGGTTTTGTGAAGTTCCTCGGATAAAAGGATTATCTGGTGAGAGTGCGCGATTTCTATGCTCATGGACGAGTTGCTCATCTATCATCTGCCCCATAAGCTCCATATCGATAAGCTCTATCTTACTCACCTCATGCGAAGTTCTAAAACCATCAAAAAAGTGTAAAAAAGGTATGCGCGAACGCAGAGATGCATCTTGCGAAATAAGTGCAAAATCATGTGCCTCTTGCACATTTACCGATGAGAGCAGAGCGAAACCAGTCTGCCTGACAGACATAACATCACTATGATCTCCAAAGATAGAGAGTGCTTGAGCGGCGATGGAACGCGCTGCAACATGAAAGACTGTAGGGGTAAGTTCTCCTGCAATCTTGTACATATTTGGCAGCATCAAAAGCAGACCCTGTGAGGCTGTAAAGGTTGTTGTAAGCGCTCCTGTTTGCAGAGAACCATGTACAGCACCACTTGCCCCACCCTCACTCTGCATCTCCATAATCTCAGGCAGAGAGCCAAAGATATTTCGCTCCCCTCTCATAGAGTAAACATCACTCAACTCAGCCATAGGGCTTGATGGTGTGATAGGATAGATAGCGATTACCTCATTTATCTTATGGGCAACTCTTGCGACTGCTTCGTTTGCATCGATAGTTATCTTTTGACGCATCTTACTTCTCCTTGATTGGTTTTTGCATCATTTTTCTTCTGACATTTTATACAAAAAGATACAAGTAACATCATCCTCTTGCTCTTCTATCTTTTCTTCACGTTTTAACTCTAAAGCGTGCATCGTTTGAGACTCTTTAAAATCACTACTTAAATATTTTGCATAACTTTCATCAGAATTTTTGAGACTATTTTCATTGAGTCCATCACTAAAAAGTAGCAATTTAGAAAGATGCTTGGTATCTAAAAAATCTGTTTTTATGGTT
>JALWSY010000114.1 GCA_027083035.1 Sulfurimonas sp.
AAACTATATTATCGCTGTAAAGTTCTATGAGAACATCAAGTACCAAATAGGAAAGATTGAAAAATGGGTAAATATCAACTCTGGGATTGATGTATGCAACCTTTACTTTAAACCAGACAATGGTGTGTCAAACGAACTGCTAAAATTGGCACTAAGGAATACAAAGAGAGAGTTGTATTTTGAACCTAAACCTTAAAAAATCAAATTAATTTTTGATAGACTCCTTTTTATGAAATTGGAAGTGTGGGGAATGTTATGGAATTATTTGGTTGGGGAAGTTATTAGCGATAAAATAACTTTTGAGATATAATAAAATATGACAAAAAAAATAAACTATATCGTGGCATTTACTACTGGTCTCATTGTTGGAGTGTTTTCTTGGATAGTCATCAGCAAATTGTTGGAAGTCTCTGATTTATTTGACGCTCCTCCCATAGGGAATATCATTGGTGTGTTTCTGCCTATGTTACTTGCCTTTTATATGGCATTGACAAATGGTTTGGCAAAGGCACTACTCTTTTTACTTGGGGTTTATCTCGCTACAGTTTTCTATCCTTACTTTTTCGGAAACGGAGAGCAAAAGCATTGGATAGGACTTGGCGCTGTAATGGCATTTGTCTATCTGTTCTACGCCTTTATAGGTGCATTGATAGGATGGATTGCTAGGTTAATATATCTGAGATTTTTTGACAAGCACGTAAAGCAGACACTACAAAAAATCATAAACAAAACAGATGATATGACTGAATATATTCCACAATCTGCCTATGGAACCTGCACCTATACACAAAAAGCCTCACATACCGGCTATGCCAACCTGCTCTTTGCAATGCTTTTTGCCTTCATCGGATTAGTAGCGTATATTTATCCTTCTCCTCCACTTAACCCTATAAAAATTGTTTTTTTACAAACAGCAATCAAATGGCTTGGCGTGTGCTTTATACTCATTGCACTCTTTGAGTTTATACTCTCTATACGACTTATGATAGATAAAAGTGCATGGCACATTGTCATAGATGACAACCGCATCATTTATGAAACCCCGAAAAATACACGAGAAAAGAGCTTTTCCTGTACGTTTGACGAAATTGAAAAAATTAACAAAATTCTTATAAAATCAGACGGCGATACTGAAGAAAGCAGTAGTGTACCTACATATGAAATCATTTTAAAAAATGGTAAAATATACCCGATTTTTAGCGGTAGAAACAGGATTAATCAACATCAGTTTTTAGATACATTACGTGCAAGAGGTGTTCAGATTGTAGAAAGGTGTTGATTTATTACACTAAATTAATTAAACTAAAACATCAAAAAAGTTTAAAAATAAAATCTATCTTAAATGAGACAAATATACTCTGATTTAAGTGAAGAGTAAATGTTTTTATAGATACAATACTGTCATTAAAAACAAACATAAGGAAATAATATGCCAAAAATCAATGTATATGAAAACATAGACCAAGTTGAGCGTGAAGCCAAAAAAGATCTTATTGATCGTCACTCACCATTTATCACTGTACCAGGTGTAGCAAAAAAAGGCGAGATGCTTGCTGTAAATGTAAAGATGGGAAATGAATATACCCACCCAGATGATTTCGATCACTACATCGAGTCTATCACTCTTTACAATGGTGACACGAAGTTAGCTTCAGCTTCTTTTGTACCAGGTACATTAGGAAATGAGAAATCTCACGCAGAAGTAACTTTTAATATCCGTCCAATGGGTAAAAAGCTTACTCTAGTAGCACACGGTTACTGTACAAAACACGGAATCTGGGAATCAGCTCCAGAAATCGTAGAAGTAACTGAGTAATCTTTTGCCCTATATAGTTAGGGCTTGATGAGATAGGGGTAGATGGCGTATGCCAATACTCCTAAAATCACTAAAACAGATACAAATGCAGCATAGCTTCCCCATGCTGATTCTCCCTTTTTCTTTGTAAAGTCAACAAACTCTATTTCGCCAAAATCTTCTAAAATTTTATTGAGTGTATGTAGTAGTTCGAGCATCTTTTGATTTAATGAGCCATCCTTATTCATTATCGGTTCTTTTATCAGACTAATAAGCTCGAAAGTATAAACTATATGCTTTTGAATAAGAAACTGCTGTCTGTCACTATACTTCTCATAATCATCTCCTACTATACTGATGATATGATTTGTCTGTTTGTTCAATTGATTTACAGCTCTTGCATATCTGTTGGTTAAAAAAATAGTGTTATCGATGAGTCTTATAAGCTCAGTAAAATTTTGCTTAATCTTTTGCACACTCTTTGCATACTCTATTGCCTCTTCAAAGCGTGCATCAACCTCTGCTCTCTCTTTAGCATAATTAAATTTTCTCTTCCAAAAGAGGTATGAGACTGCAGGTACAAGCGCTATACCTCCTAAAACAGAAGCACCAATAGCCACTCCCCCACTACCAACACTCAAAACACTTCCACTAAGCCATGCAAGTGTTGCATTGCTAGTAACTGCTCCTGAGAGTGTACTCATAAAGGCTCCCGTTGAGGTAGAACCAAATGCGGCAACTGCAGAATAAATAGCACCTGCACCTGCGGCAGCACCACCAACCGCACCCGTACTCTTTGTAAGTAACTCTTTGAGAGAGACAACCGAGACACGCATAGATTCAAACTCTTTTTTGGAAAAAGTAAAGCTATCACTCTTCATGGAACCTTTACCCCTCTCGCTATCAAAAGGGAGATTTTTTATTCTGCTCATCTGTTCGGTAAACTCTGCAACGGTTGTCTCTATAATCTTTACGCGAACTTTCCCTAACTGCTCAAGTTTATAGTTTGTCTCCTCCCTTATTGGCTCTATTTTTTTGTTTGTCTCTTCAAGAATATTCTCTATCTCTTCATTTTTTGATTGGATATAGCGAATATCTTTTGGAAACTTCACAACACCACCTACAACATCACCAACACCATGTGCCAAATCTTTGATTTTATTTTTTATATGCATTACTTTTTACCAAACTTCTCTTTAATATATCCAAGAAATATCTTGACCATATGCTTGTAAGAGCCTACAGAGCCATCACTCTTAAAGGGTCTCGCACTATTTATAAGAATATTTCCAACACGAAGCATTAAAACACCATTACCAACCCCTTGCGCTACCTTAGTTGAGAGCTTGGAGACAAGTGTATTTCCAAGCAAATCATTAATCGAATCATCTGCATACTCTACAAGTGCAGCAATAGAGGCATTTTCAACTATCTTTCTTAAGATAAAGAGTGATGTAAAAAAATTTGTTCTGTACCCATAGATATAAAAAACTCGTTTCATTAGCTTCAAAGAGCTAAAGATAACAGCAAGAGAATCCAGCGCTGATCCCGGAGCAAAAGCTGTAAAGAGAGAGACCTCTTTTGCACTGGAGTAGAGTGTTGCAAGTGCCTCCTTGTCTAAAGGCGTAATAATTGTATCTTTTATGCTTAAAAAAGGGCTGTGTAGAGAGTTTGTACTTACTTCATTATAAAGTTGTGCTGCTTTACTTTGTATTTCATCTCTTTGATGCAGTTTATAGTGGCTTAAAATAGCCAAAGCAATCTGCTTCTCCTCCTCATAACTCTCTACATTTGCAGTTTTTGCCTGAAGTGTAAAGGCATCTTTGAGATTTATATAGCTTTTTATGGAGTGTATAGCATAGAGAGCTATCCCAAGGAGTGCTACAAAATATATGAAGAGATAGGAGAGTGCTAAAAACTGACTACTAGAAGCTATGCTCAGATAGGATTGATAAACATCTAAAGAGAAGTTTATTCCCAAAAGCGTAAACAAGGAGAGAAGCACAATTATGGTGAAGTTTATGGCTCTCTTTTTTGGTAATACCTTCTGCCGTACACGCTCTTTTTTATTACTGCTCTCTAACGCTTCATTAAGTAGTTGTAGTTCTGATATCTGTAAGTTTTCTAAGTTATATGCCCTATCCATTTTTACCTACTCTTTAGTTTTCGCCATCTTCACTCTATCTTTCATCTCTGATTTCTCCTTCTCATCATACTCTTCTCTAAATGAACTTGGACGGATTTTTTTTGAAAACTTCATCAAAAATCCACTCAATACACCACCACCCGGAAGTATCCAAAGAACAGATATAAAGGTCATTTTTCCAATATCTCCTATCTGCTCACTTACTTTTTTATACTCTCCATTTTTGATATGCTTAGGAATATCTGTTGTCTCTTTCAACTCTTGTTTAAGTCCTCTACCTATCTTACGTGTAAATTTTTTTAACTTATGTATCATGTTTACTTCTACTCTTCGTTACACTTAATTACTCTTTCATTATTTTCATCTAAAGCAAGTCTAATAATCTCCACTTTTCCTTCAGGTCTTGACTCTACGGACTCTTTTGTTTTGGCATTAACAAAGAGCACTTTCGTGTGTCCATCATAACGCGTATGTAAAATAATCTTCGCATACAAATCATAATCTTCTAAGCGATGCAACTC
>JALWSY010000115.1 GCA_027083035.1 Sulfurimonas sp.
CTAATTCGCTGTTTGTGTTATTAAGCAATTTTTGTTCCAAAATTGAGTATAAAACAATCTTTCCGCTATTTAGTTTGATGTATGAACGCTTTTTACTGCTGCTAAAAAGTTTTTGTAAAAACTCTCCTGCTTCTTGAGTCTGTAGCTCTGTAAGCTTTGCAGCATCGCTAGCTGTAAGAAAATCTGTTGTAGTACCGCTGAAATTTGCAACTGAACTGTTTGCTAACTCTTGAAGTTTTGTCTGTTTTGCTTCCTGTGCATAGAGTGCAGCAACTTCCTCTTTTGCCTCTTCAAAAGATTTTGGTGTAGCCATGTTTGTTTTGACTAACTCAAATGTATAATAGACTCCATTAACAAGAATAGGCTTCATAAATGGTTTCGTCGGTGAGAGTTTTGCAATAGCACTAAGAACCTCTGGTGTAAATGGATTATTTGATGCAGAGATTGTTACCATTTCTACTTGAACATCACTAGAGAGCTTTCCTTTTTTGTATGCAATGTATCCGCGAAGTGCTTTATCTTTTGTCGCTTTTGCATTGAGTTCTTTTACTACTTTCTCTTTTGCTGTTGTGAGTGGAAGAATTTTCCCATCTTCACCTTTGAAGTGTGTTTTATTTTCAGCATAATATTTTGAGATTGTTGCATCATCATAGTTGTTTGCAACTTGTTCTTGCTTGATATATTTGAGATCATAAGTGATATCATTCATAAAGTCAGATTTTCTCCCTTCCCAGAACGCCTTGAGTGCATCATCTGATGTATCGACTTTTACATCATCTACTGTAAGAACTTTATACTCAAGTTTATCTGCTATATTGAGAATAGTTTCAAGAATATTTGTTTCATTTTTACTTACAGTTACAGGAAGTAGCTTGAAGAGTTTTTGAATGATAATGTCTTTTTTTAGACCATCTTCAAACTCTTTTGTTGTGAGTCTGTTTTGAGAGAGTACTTGTTTATAGGTCTCTTTGTCAAAAACACCATTTTTAAAAAAATAGTTTTGTTTTTTGAGTGCGGCTACAAGTTCCGCATCACTTACAGAGAGATCATAGTCAGAAGCAAGATTTAAGAGGAGTGCCTGTTGTATCAACTGTTTGAGTGCCTGTTTTTGCAGTCCAAACTGTTTTGCTTTCTCTTCGTCAAAGTTACCTTGAAACATTTGATTGAATTTTGCGTAGAGATTAGAATATGTTTTTTGTAATTCACCTTGTGAAATCTCTATATTGCCAACTTTTGCTACGGCACCTGCTTTGTCACCATATGAGTATTGCCCCCAGCCAACGAAACCAGCACCAACAAAAGAGATTGTTGAAACCCAAATAGTAATAATCAGCCACTTTTTATGTCTCTGCATCCATGTAATCATATATGTAAAACCTTATTTTTATTTTCGTAATAATAGGCAAATTAGCATTAAACCCTGATTAAGTTCAATAGAGGTAGAATAGAAAGAATTTACTCAGAGGGTATATCTATGGAAGCAATTAGTGTCATAAGTTTAGCAACAGTTGTCGCAGTAGCGATTATAATTATAAAGGGAGTTGTGATTGTACCTCAGTCAAATGCTTATGTTGTGGAGAGACTTGGAAAGTATAACAAAACATTAGAGGGTGGATTTCATATTATTATCCCTATTTTGGATTCTATTAGAGAAAAACTAACAAAACAGGAACAGATTATTAACATTCCCGAACAGAATGTTATAACGCGAGACAATGTAAATATTAGTGTAGATGGTATTGTCTTTGTTCAAGTAGAAGATGCGAGAAAGGCAACTTATGGCATTGTTGATTTTAAAAACGCCTTGGCAAACCTCGCAACTACAACACTTCGTGCAGAGATAGGGCAGTTGGCTCTTGATGAGACACTCTCTTCGCGTGATACGCTCAACCGTAAGATTCTCACAGCGATAGATGAGGCTTCAAGTAAATGGGGAGTAAAGACCATGCGTGTCGAGTTGCGTGATATTTCTGTACCTTTAGAGATAGAAGAGGCGATGAATATGCAGATGAAAGCGGAGCGTGAGAAGCGTGCCATAGAGCTAAAAGCGATGGCAGATAAAGAGGCTGTTATTCGTGAGGCAGAGGGTGAGAGACAAAAGGCATACCTTGAAGCAGAGGCTATTGAGAGAATGGCTGATGCACAAAAGTATGAGCTTGAAAAAGTGGCTGAGGGACAGAGAAAAGCGATGCTTATGATAAACTCAGCGATGGCAGAAAATCCACAAGCAGCAGAGTTTTTACTCGCAAAAGATAGAGTCGCTGCCTTTAGTGAGTTAGCAAAAAACGAGTCAAATGATAAGGTTATCGTCCCTTATGAAACAGCCGAGCTAATCGGTTCACTCTCAATTTTAAAAGAGTTCATAACACAGAAAAAGGAGATGTAAGTGGAAGCAATTTCAGTTGGATATCTTTTAGCTATAGGGATACTTCTTGTTGGATTAGAGGCACTTATCTTCTCATTTGTTCTCTTCTTTATAGGTATAGGTTTTATTATTGTTGCACTTATCTCTCAGTTTTATCTCTTTGAGAACCTTTATGTGCAGATTGCCCTTGCTTTTGTTATAGCACTTGTTATAGCGTACTTTTTTCGAGGCAGACTACTAGAGAAAATCTCTAAACCCTCTAGTACAGAAGAGGAGAAGCCACATAAATCAGGTATTGGAGTAGTAGAGAAAGGGATGATAAAGTTTGAAGGAACATACTGGAACACACTTGATGATATTGCATCATTTAACGATGGAGAGAGGGTAAAAGTTATAGATGTTGTCGATAATAGGGTTGTTTTAGATATTTAGTTTAGGAAATATATTTGTTTAATATATCGCAAAGAAGATATCTGGGTAATAAGAGTAGTATTTTACCCTTTATTGAAAATATAATTAGAGATGAGATTGGTGATTTTGATTCATTTTGTGATATTTTTTCAGGTACTGGAGTAGTTGGTAGCTACTTTAATGCATCACATAAGACAATAATTTTTAATGATTTACTCTATCATAATTTTGTATCATTAAATGCTTTTTTAAATCCAGAAAGCTTTGATAAAGATAAAATTTTAGAGATGATAGATAGTTTTAATAAGTTGTCAACAGCTGAAGAGAACTATTTTTCTGTTAATTTTGGCAATAGATATTTTTCACTTAACAATGCAAGAAAGATAGGAGCTATTAGAGAAAAGATAAAAAGAGCTTTCTTAGAAAATACTATCAACAAAAAAGAGAAAGAGATACTTTTGACTTCTCTTAATTATTCTATTGACAAAATAGCTAATACTGTAGGACACTATGATGCATATATCAAAAAAGATTTAAAAGAGGTTGGTTTTGAGATGAAAATGCTCAATATAGACCGCACAAAAAATACAAATAATAAAATCTACAACAGAGATGCAAACAATTTAATAAGAGATATAGAGTGCGATGTTTTGTATCTTGACCCTCCATATAATTCACGACAATATAGTGATGCTTACCATCTTCTTGAAAACCTAACCTTATGGCAAAAACCTGAGTTAAAGGGTGTAGCAAAAAAATTTGACAGAACTCATATAAAGAGTGAATATTGTAAAACAACAGCAACTAAAAATTTTGAAGATTTGATTATCAATGCAAAAGCAAAATACATACTACTCTCTTACAATAACATGGGAAATAAAGGAAATGGCAGAAGTAATGCAAGAATAAGTGATGCAGATATTTTTAGAATTTTAGGTTTGAGAGGTCATGTAAAAGTGTTTGAGCAGGAGCATAAAGAGTTTAATACCGGTAGGAGAAAGAGAGATGATAATAAAGAGAGAGTATTTTTTGTGGAGGTTGGAGAATAAAAAGGGGTTATGGTACAGTTAAACAAAATCTACAATGATGATTGCATTTCAATACTAAATGATGCTAATAAGATAAAACCTAGTAGTATCCAACTAATATTTGCTGACCCTCCATATAATTTATCAGGAAATGGATTAAAATCAAAAAATTCTAAAACAGGTGGGGATTTTAGTATGGTTAATGAAGCGTGGGACAAGATGGAAGAAGCTGAATTTATTAATTTTACTAATGAGTGGATAAAGACTTGTAAAAAAGTTTTAAAACCAAATGGTTCAATCTTTATAGCGTGTAGTTATCATAATATGGGTGAATCATTGATGCGTTTAAAAGCTAATGGTTTTGAAGTGAAAAATATCATCACTTGGCATAAATCTAATGCTATGCCAAATCTTACTAGAAGAGTTTTAACGCATACAACAGAGTTTGTTATTTGGGCAGTTAAAGGGAAAGGGTGGATTTTTAATTATGAGATATTAAAAGAGATTAATCCTGATAAAAAACAAGATGGAACCACTAAGCAGATGAGAGATATTTGGACTATGCCACTTTGTCAAGGTAAGGAGAGGTTAAGAGATACAGATGGAAAAAAAGCTTTGCATCCTACTCAAAAACCGGAAGAACTTTTAAAAAGAATCATACTTGGATTTTCAAATGAAAACGACATAGTATTAGATCCATTTGCAGGAAGTGGAACAACGCCATATATCGCTAAGAAGTATAATAGGCATTTTATAGCAATAGAAAAAGAAAGCAAGTATGTCAAAGCGATAGAACAGAGAGTAAAACTGTGAGTATATCCTTAATCTGCATCAAATAGTGCTTGTGAAGCGTTTTGAAGCATAAGCAGTCGGCAACTCTTCTCTAAAATAGCAAGTTTTTTTGCCATCTCATGGATGTCTCTGCTGTAGGCATAGACACCATACCCGCGAATGACCATTATGTTAGTTTTATGTGTTTGAAAGTAGTAGGGTATCTCACTATAGGCTCTGTCATACCAATCTTCAAACTGTTTAGGATCGATAATATTGATAGTTCCTAGCTCTGTATATCCAAAGTAGTCTCTTGGTATTATAGTGTTGTGTTGTAGCGAGTAAGCAGTTGTAAATTGAGGCATACTAAAACAGATAAATTTTGCTTCACTAATTTGTGAATAGATGCTAAAGTGAATATTTGCATCGATACTTGCCTGATTCCATCGATAATCTTTTTTAAAGTAGAGTTCAATGAGTGTTATGTTGTCAAGTGCATCAAAAACAGCTTCTTTAGTGTTTATGATAAAACGATTCGACTCTGTTTTCGCTGAGATACTTCCATGATAAATACCGAAAAAATCCTTTCTAAACATGGAGAGCGCAAGAGTTGAGAGTTTCTGTTTGAGATGCTGCTTATTCATAGAGTGCTACTTAAACCAGCCCTTCATCTTCTCTATGGCTGCATCTAAAAGCCCCTCATGTGGTTTTGACTCTATTCCAAAAGACTCTTGAAGTTTGGCGATGAGTTCGAGTTGCTCTTCATTAAGCGATGTTGGGTATTGGAGTTGTATTACTGCAATAAGATTACCCTTTCCATGTCCATGTACATCCTCTATGCCTTCACCTCTAAATGTGTAGCGCTGCTTATCTCTTGTACCCACTTCAAGTTTTAACTCTAACTCTCCTCGTAAAGAAGGGATGGTTATAGTCTCTCCTGTAATAGCCTGAGTAAAGAAGACAGGAATCTCGATGTAAACATCATTATCATCACGGATAAAGTGCTTATCTGCAGCAACATCAAAAGTAACATACAAATCACCTCTACGACCATTTTTGCCAATATTTCCTTTTCCTGAAACACGGAGTCTATTTCCCGTATCTATCCCAGCAGGAACTTTTATGGTAACACTCTCTTTTACTTCATCATAGCCACTACCTCGACAGCTTTTACACTTCTCTGCTGCCGCACTACCTGTTCCATGACATGCAGGACAGGTTTGAGAGAAGGTCATAAAGCCCTGTTTCATATAGACTTGTCCTTGTCCCTTACACTGTTTACAGGTAGAGAGTTTTCCATCTTTTGCACCGGTGCCTTTACACTTCTCACACGCTTTTTTATACTTGTACTTTACATCTTTTTCGCATCCAAAAACAGCTTCATTAAAGCTGATGTCAAGTTCAATGTTCATATCAAGAGGGTATTTGTCCATGTCAGCAGGATTTTGACGACGGCGAGAACCACCCCCAAATCCACTAAACATCTCTTCAAACATAGAGCTTAAATCATCAAATCCTGCAGATGATCGTCCCCCGCCACTCATGCCTTGAAGTCCTTCTTTTCCATATCTATCGTAGATACTGCGTTGTTGATCATCACTAAGACATTGATATGCCTCATTACAGAGTTTAAACTTTTTTTCTGCCTCTGCATCACCGGGATTTTTATCTGGGTGGTACTTCTTTGCCATTGCTCTATATGCTTTTTTGATTGTTGCCTTATCTGCATTTCTAGATACTTCTAAAATCTCATAATAGCTTAACTCTTCCATTGTTTTCCTAGTTATATAATTTTTTTGCATAAAAAATATTTTTGGAATTATACCCATAAAAAATAAATAGATAATGGTATAATTGCGTATGAAATTAACCATATACTTTATTATTTTTTCTGCTCTCTTCTTTGGTTGCTCCAAAAAAGGGGAGCCTCTTTTTGAATCTATGCCAAATACCTATCTTATAAAGAGCGACTTTGAAGATTTACCACACTTTGAAGAGGAGTCCTTTGAAAGTGTTATAAAAAACTTTCAAAATAATTGTAGAAGTAAAAAGAGTAAAAAGATATATCGAGCGTTATGCGAAAAAGTAAAGCGAGATGTTGATGCAAAAGAGTTTCTTTTTACGAACTTCACTCCTTACCAAATAGTGACTCAGAAGGGTGAAGATACAGGTCTTTTAACAGGATACTACGAAGCTTCGTTATTTGGTTCGCTAAAAAAATCACAGAGATATAAATACCCAATATATGAGACTCCAAGGGATTTGATAGTCGTAGATTTAGCTTCTATCTATCCAGAGCTTAAAAAGTATAGACTGCGAGGCAGATTGCAGGGAAACAGAGTAGTCCCTTATGATACAAGAGAAGAGAGTAAGAAGCGAGATATTGATGCAGATGTTATCTGTTACTCTGACTCTAAAGTGGATAAATTTTTTTTGGAGATTCAAGGTTCTGGTAGAGTGAAACTTGATGATGGTAGAGAGATGTTTATTGGATATGATAACCAAAATGGACATAGATATCGAGCAATAGGGCGCTATCTAGTTAAAATTGGAGCACTGAAAAAAGAGGAGGTCTCTTTGCAGAGTATTAAAGCATGGCTCAAGAGTCACCCAAAGCGAGTTGATGAAGTGCTTAACTATAACAAATCGCTTGTCTATTTTAAAAAAAGGGAGCAGGGAGCAACGGGAGCTTTAGGTTTAGAGTTGACACCAAAGCGTTCTATTGCAGTAGATAGAAGTTTCTTGCCATTAGGCAGTATGCTTTATCTGAGTGCTAAAGTGGATGGAAAAGATACAAACAGGGTTGTTTTTGCTCAAGATACCGGAGGGGCTATAAAGGGTGCCATTAGAGCAGATCTCTTTTTAGGTTCAGGAGATGCAGCGATGCAGGGTGCAGGAAGATTAAAGTCTAAACTAAAGCTATGGCTGTTTATGCCAAAAGAGGTAAGAGATGAATAGATCACTAGAGAAGTTTAACCGTTTAGTAGATGCCCTTCAAGAGCTTCCAACGATTGGTAAAAAGTCTGCTACCCGTTTGGCGTACCACATGATTATGAATGATAGCTTTGTAGGAGTACGAGTAGCTCATGCTATCGAGGATGCCCTGGGTAGTCTGAAGAAGTGTAGAGATTGTGGGGGAATGAGCGAGGATGAACTCTGTTATATCTGTACAGATGATGAGCGTGATGCAAGAGTTTTGTGTATAGTGGAGAATGCGAAGGATATCTTACTACTTGAGGAGAATGGTCTCTTTGATGGAAGATATTTTGTTCTCGATTCACTTGAGGAGTTAAGCATCTCTAAGCTTGAGGAGCTAGTGAAAAATGGGGCAGAGGAGATTCTCTTTGCACTTACACCCTCCATCGCAAATGATGCAGTCATACCCTACATAGAGGATAAACTGAGTAGCTATAATGTACACTTCTCCAAGATAGCTCAAGGTGTTCCGACAGGTGTGAGTTTGGAAAATATAGATTTGCTCTCTCTTACCCGTGCCTTAGAGGATAGGGTAAGAGTGTAATTTAAATTTTATTACTGAGGAATAAAACGGATTTTTCTTTTTTTACGAATGGATAGATGAGAATATCCTACCGTATTCATTAAACCTTGATCGATTTTCGTTGACATATGTAACTTCATACTATATTTATGCCCCGGTAAAAGAGTAAAACTTACATTATTTTCCGTGGTGCTTTTATGTATGTAATTTTCACCCTGAGAGTGCGTATGTGAGTTTTTATATATGGTATGCACTTTATCTTCACTACTGTCTAAATCTTCTATAAATAGATGAATCTCCCCATATACATCTCCATCGGTTACCTTTGGATGCTTGGAATCCATATTGATATATTTATAAAGTTTTGTATTTACAAGAACACTCTTTTTTGAAGTTCCTATATAGGTGAAATCACGACATATTGACATCACATCATAAGGTTTAGTTGAGGAGTCAATATGGCACTCACCATCTTTGATTTCATTACAATTTGTTTTCATCCATGAATGTTCTAATGGATTTTTTTCATTATCTTCCAAGCCTGAGTCGATATAATGCGCACTTCCTGTGCCATAGCCATATTTGTCATAGCCATCATTACAGTATCTCCAAGCATTCCCTTCAAAACCACTACTATCTCGCTCATAAATAAATTTAAAACCATACTCAATATTAGCTGTGTCATTCTCCGTCATATTGGCATCATAAATCGTTACGGGTATCTTAAATTTATATTCATAGTTCTCATCATAAATTTTCAGATGACTATAAGTACCTACTTCTGCTTGATGTGTATCACAGTTGTATATAGTTGCTTGATACCTATTTTCAATATCTAATTGGAGTTCACCATCCTGAGATTTTGTCCAGTTATCATATCTAGTACCAACTAAATTATCAAAGTTCTCACTAGCACACTTAAGTAGTTCACCTCCCTCTTGATTACTATAGTAGTATGTTGGAACTTTGGAGTTGTATTGAGAAATTCTATAAATAACTGCGCCAGAATATATTGCCTGAGGGTATGTTGTCTCTTTACTTAGATTAAAGTCAACAAATCGTCTTTTTACAAAATCAGCGCGTTTTAAGATATCACTTGACTCTTCAGGTAAAAATATACTATCTATAAATGGTGCATCATAATATGGCTCTGCATTTGCTAAGATGATACTAAAAGTGTTGTACAGAAGACTATAGCTTCCATTTTCATTTAAAACTATAATATCTTGTATATTATTTTTTAATTCATCGTTATATGCCTTGGCAGACTCGTTATTATCATTATATAGCAAAGCATCTACCAAAAGATTTACGGCTCTTGATTCTGCTCCTATGAGTTCTATACTGTAGTGTTCTAAGGCACTATAGGAATTTAATATTTTGTATATATCCGTACTTGATGCCATCTGTGCGATTAGTTGATCTGTAAAACTCTTCAAGAGAGGTACTTTTGCAGGAGAGACAGGTTTGATGGAGGTGTGAATTTGATTGAGTTGACCATAAACACCATCAGTAGATTTATCGAGTATGGCATTTTTAAGATTCTCTAATTCCTCTTTATTTGCATTATGCGGAGAGCTTGTTTTTGCGAGATTTGTCAGTTCTTTTTCATAAGTTGCAATATTGGTAATATACTCTGATGGATCATTGATATTGCTTAAAATAACATCTTTAGATAATTCTATACTGTTGAGTATATTTGCTAACTCATTATCAATCTCTTGAAGTTTATTTTCAATATCAGTCAATGTGTTTTCCATCTGTGTAAGTAATGCGAGTTCTTTTTCTTGATTAGCGAGTATAGTTCCCTCAGGGTTAAGTACAGTCATAATAAGACCAGTATTGATTTCTCCATCATTATTATAAACAGCATATCCAATACCCCCAACAATTTTTAAAACGGGGAAATACTCTTTAATAGTCTCCATAGAAGGCATATAAGAACCTTGCAAATTAGAAGTTTCTAACAAAGTTTCATTTGCATCTACATTAGCTTGTTCATTATTATCAGAACATCCAAGTAACAACACTCCTACCACTAGAGTGGCTAAACTAATAAACTTTGACATAACTACATCCTCCTTTATAAAAAACGGATTTAATATAATATTATAATTTTAATTATTAAGATTAGTTTAAAATCAGTTATATTCTTTTATGAGAGTCTTTTGAAGTTTTAGAGGAGAAAACTTTTTTGCATAGCTACTTTAATATCCTCTTTTTTGAGAGTATAGTTTACAAAGAGTTCATTCGCTAAAACTCCCTGACCAAGTAGCATATCAGCACCATCTTTGTAGGTTATACCTTTCTCTTTTGCAAGTTGTAAGAAGGGTGTGAGTCTGCCGTAAATCGCATCAGCAGCGTAGTGTGTGGCATCTAAGATACTTATGAGCATCTCTTTTGGACAGGGATAGTTTGCATCTTTGAGTCCTGCACTTGTGGTGTTGACAACTAAGTCATACTTTGCGCACTCAAAACTCTCCCAAGTAAATGCATCACACCCTAGCTCTTTAAAGTATTCAAGACGAGAGGCACTTCTATTAAGTACACTCACTTCTATATCATCTTCAATAAAGCGTGATACAAGTGCTTTTGCAGTACCTCCGGCACCGATAACGAGTATCTTTTTAATAGTGTTAAACTCGCTAATGGCATACATAAAACCATCTGCATCGGTGTTGTATCCTATGAGTTTGCCATTTTCATTGATGAGGGTATTGACCACACCTACTTTTTTAGCAAAACCCCTGACTTCGTCACACGCATCAAAGGCAGCTTCTTTGTGAGGAACAGTAACATTTGCGCCAGAGAGTTGAAGTGCAAAAAATTGCTCCTTTAACTTTGTAGCATCTAAAAGATGTGTACGTGTATAGCAGGCATCATAGTTACATGATTTGAAGACAGAGTTGTGCATCAAAGGGGAACGAGAGTGTGAAACAGGGTCACCAAAGATAGAGAAGAGTTGTGACATAAGAGGCTACTTTTTATCTAAATCTTCAAGTGAGTGAATAAGCGCACCGAGTTTATTTTTTACCTCGAGATACTCTAACTCATCAACACTATCTGCCACTATGCCAGCACCCGCTTGAAGCACTACTTTGTCCTCTTGAACCATAGCGGTTCTAATGGTAATGGCACTATCCATATTACCATCAAAACCAAAGTAACCAACGCTCCCACTATAAAAACCACGCTTTAAGCCTTCATACTCAGCAATAAGTTCCATAGCCCGAATTTTTGGAGCACCTGTCATTGTTCCCGCTGTAAAAGTAGCCATAAAGAGATCAAACATATCCTTATCATCACTTAATTCAGCAGTAACATCTGAGACTATGTGCATAACATGAGAAAAACGCTCTATGTGCATCATATCTTCTACTTTGACAGTTCCTGTTTTGGCTACACGACCAACATCATTACGCCCAAGGTCTATGAGCATCAGGTGTTCAGCTAGCTCTTTAGGGTCTGCTAAAAGCTCCTCTTCAAGCTCTCTATCTCGCTCTTTTGTTGCACCTCTTTTACGTGTTCCTGCAATAGGACGCAGTAGTAGTTCATTCTCTTCAAGTCGCACCATTACTTCAGGGGAACTGCCCACAAGGCTAAACTCTTCATACTCCATTAAAAACATATAAGGAGAGGGGTTTTTTGCGCGTAAGATGCGGTAGAAACTAAAAGGATCAACTTTAATGTTTCTTGTAAAACGATTTGTCATAAGTATCTGAAAAACATCACCGCTTTTTATCATCTCTTTAGATTTTTTTATCATCTCAAAAAATTGTTCTTTGGAGTGTGCAAAACTTCCTGCATCATTACCAATGTTATAAACCCTATGTTTATAAGTATAAGTTCCTTTGAGATCATCGTGGATAGCCATAAATTTCTGGCTGTACTCCTCAAGAGTTGAGATAAGTGTTATCTGGTGATTTTTATGTGAATAGACTAAAATAAGTTTCGGAAGGATGAGGTCAAGGTCTGGAGTATGTAACTCATCTCTAAGATGATCCATACTTGTACCAAGTTTAGGCTCAAAGACTTTTACCATATCATAACCGATGTAACCTATAAAGCCATCAACATATCCAACTTTAAGCTCTTTTACTGCCTCTTTATAGATTGTAGTATCTATCTTCTTATAATACTCCTTAAGAAAAGTAAAAGGAGATTCTTCTTTTTCATGTTTTAAAGCGTCTGTATCTGTGTAGATAGTTTTTCCATCTATATATTGCAGTCTCTCTCTAGCTCCTATGCAGATAAAACTATAATTTCCTTCACTCCCTCCTGCACTCTCAAAGAGATAAGTAATCTCATCTGCAAACATATTTTTGAGTTTAGCATAAACAGCAATGGGTGCGAGTTGATCAAGTGTAAATTGTTTTGAGTAAATCATAGTTTAACTAAAAATGCTCCGGGTTCTATTTTTGCGCGTAGTACGCGTCTTGCACTCTTTGCCTCTTTTTGTGTCTTAAAAGGTCCTACAAGCACTTTATTTACCTTGTTAGCTTTATGAAACTTATAGTTAAATCCAAGCTTTGTAATAGAGTTTAAAAATTTTGAGTTCGGTTCATACTTGGAAAAAGAGCCTACTTGAATATAATAAGAGCCTCTTGATGCAACTTTTGATGTTTGCGTCTTTTTGACAACTTTTTTCTCTGCGACAACGCGCTTCTTCACACTCTCTTTTTTACGAACTACTTGTTTCGGAGCAGGTTTTTTTATCTCTTCGACGACAACTTCTTTTTCGATAATCTCTTCTGGATTATCCTCTTGGAAGCTCTCCTCCTTGAGTTTTTTAGCAATCTTATCAAGATCTTCATCTGTATTGCTCTGCTCCTCTTCAACTTCTATATCTTCAAAAAGAGGTTCTTGTTCGGGTGCTGTAGCCTCTGTTTGTGGTTCAGGAGGTAGGACTGCCTGTGGTAAATTATCTGTCCCATTTGAGCTCAGAGAGTTCATAAGCATTACTACAATGATAAGGATAACACCAAGAGTAGCTACAGCTAAGATAATCTTCTTATTTGAGTTTTTTGATGTGTTTTTATTGAGTATGATGTCATTGAGTTCATTGTTTTCGTTCATATTTTTTTCCTTTTATTACATATGCTTCGACCAAGAAGCACCTCGCTCTTTAGCATATACCTCATAGGGAATGTTAAGAATGTTGTACTCTTCTGGCATATCTGCATTTGGAAACATTCTCCATTGCTTTGGTTGTTTAGCAGCAAGTTTCATACTCAACATTTTTCCAAGTTGGATAGCTTCAGGAAGGGTTGTATGCCCTTTGTGAATATAAACATGAAGATGACCTTCGGTCTTTGTTTTGTATGCAGTAAAGTTTATATATCCCTCTTCACGTAGAAGAAGTTGTGTCTTATGGTAAAATCGCTCTGGATCTCTACCGTTATAGTCAATCACAATATTTTCAACTTTATTATGTTTATTTATAAGAGAGTGTGCAACAGTTATTTCACCTTTAAGATGCTGATTAATGATACTCTGCGAGAGTGGAGCATTTACTTTTTCATACTTGTTGAAAAATGTACGCCCTTTAAAAGTGAGTTTTTCTACTACACTATCTCGTTTAATCCAGTAGTGATCAGAGACCATTTTAATCAGCTTCAAATCCATAGACGTCATAACTGCTTCTCCCTTTTTAGTAAGTTGGTTGATTATAGATTACGAAATTTTGTGCCAACTCTTTAAGCTCTTCTTTGATTTTTGCCTGAAGTTCGGTGTTATTTATATCATCTAAAACATCTGCCATTTTGTTTGCTATAAGCTCAAACTCTTTCTCTTTCATACCACGGGATGTAAGGGCTGGGCTTCCAACACGGATACCTGAAGTCACAAACGGACTTCTTGTCTCACCCGGTACTGTGTTTTTATTTACAGTAATACCTGCATTTCCTAGAGCTGCATCCGCATCTTTTCCGGAGATTTCACGCCCTACAAAGCTTACTAAAACTAAGTGATTGTCAGTACCACCACTTACAACATCATAGCCACGATCAACTAAAACTTTTGCCAAAACAGCAGCGTTTGCTTTTACCTGTTTTGCATAATCTTTCCACTCAGGAGAGAGGTTATACTTAAATCCAACTGCTTTTGCAGCGATAACATGAACAAGTGGTCCACCTTGTAGGGCAGGGAAGATAGCAGAGTTAATCTTTTTAGCGATATCTTCATCGTTCGTCATAATCATACCACCACGAGGGCCTGCAAGTGTTTTGTGTGTAGTTGTTGTTACAACGTGTGCATATGGAAATGGGCTAGGGTGCTCACCAGCAGCTACAAGTCCAGCAATGTGCGCAATGTCAGCAAAAAGAATCGCACCAACTTCATCTGCTATCTCTCTAAAGCGTTTAAAATCAATCTCACGAGCATACGCAGAAGCTCCACAGACAATAATTTTAGGCTGTGTAATTTTAGCTATATCTAAAACTCTGTCGTAGTTGATACGACCATCAAGCTCAACACCATAAGTAAATGAGTGGTAGTTTTTTCCTGAGAAAGAGGGTTTTGAACCGTGTGTCAGGTGTCCACCATGGCTTAAGTCCATTCCTAAAAGTTTATCACCAGCCTTAAGAAGTGCTGCATAAACAGCACCATTTGCCTGACTTCCTGAGTGCGGTTGTACATTCGCATAGTTACATCCAAAAAGTTCACAGGCTCTGTCTATGGCTAACTGCTCAACACCATCTGCGTATTCACATCCACCATAGTAACGCTTTTGAGGATACCCTTCTGCATACTTATTTGTAAATACTGAACCCATTGCTTCCATCACAGCAGGAAGTGTAAAGTTTTCAGAGGCAATCATCTCTAAGTGGTCTGTTTGACGCTCTAACTCTTTTTCACATAAATCAAATACTTCGCTATCGAACTCTTTTAAAAAACTCATCTTGTAAAATTCCTTGTTAAAATTGCGGTGATTATACTAAAATATTCATAATAAAATACTTATAAGTAGTTTATGTGCTAAGATACTTCTCTATAGAAGCATTGACTTTTTGAAGCTCTTGGGTATATTTTTCAACGAGTGTAGGGACTGCATCATACTTTTTCAAAATGATAGTTTTTATAATCTGTGTGATAATGAGATGTAAATCCTCTGCCCCAATCGTGCCGCTTAGCCCTTTAATATCTAAGCATAAAATTCTAAGCTGCTCATATCTAAAATCATCTACTAACTTTTTAAACATCACATCGCTTCCTTGGTACGCATCTCTAAACTCTATAAGTATCTCTTTATAAAAGATATCATTATATGCTGTTTTAGAGATACCAAGTTCAATATTAAGTCCATCGAGATTTTGGATTTTATTCTCATCTGATTCTATCTCTTTTGCATGAGGAATTTTTGTATTCTCGATGAAGATGAGAAAGACGGTAAAGAGTATCTCTTTTTTAAGTGGTTTAGCTATGTAGGCATTCATCCCGGAGGTGAACATTTTTGCTATTTCATCATTGGAAGTAAGTGCGCTGAGTGCTACTATGGGAATATCATCGTAGTCACTATTTTGGCGAATTTTTACAGAGGCAGTATATCCATCCATCACAGGCATATTTATATCCATAAATATGATATCAAAGTTTTTATCTTCTGCTAAGATATCCAAGGCCTCTTGACCATTGTTGGCTACTTTTATCTGCATTTTTGATTTTCCAAGCATACCCAAAAAGACTTTTTGATTGATAAGGTTATCTTCGACAAGGAGTATCTTTTTTCCCTGAAACTGAACAAATTTTCCAAGTGTGACATTTCGGGTCATTTGAAAAGAGTTTCTATGTACAAGTGCATTACCAGAGTTAATAGCAGTGGTTTGTCTGTTAGATTCTCTCTCCTTTTTATCTCTTTCAAGTTGTGTTAAAATATTTTCAATTTGCCAATGCGTAAGTGGCTTTGAGACTTTTAAGTCAGCTATTTTAGAGTTATCAAACTCTTGTGCTTTTTGAAAAATATTGTAAGTGGCTACTATCTGTGACTCTACTCTTTGCAGTTGCATCACCACATCATCTACAAAAAGGTTTTCTTCTAAAAATATCACATCAAATTTATAAAATATAGGAAGGTCGAAAAGATACTCTTTGGCGCTGATAATGGTTGTTTTGTGTCCAAGATTTTTAAGAACAGAAGCTATATACTCTGCTGTGTTTTGAGAGGAGTCTATAACTAAAATATTTAACTTTTTACTGCTCTCCTTTACTTCTGTTTTTGTCTCCTCCTCATATATGTAAGGAATATTAAAAACAAACTCAAGTTCTCTGTTTTTATTGTTTCTTGCAATGAGGTCTCCATGAATAAGTAGAGATAACTCTTTTGCAATAAAGAGACCGAGACTCTCATAGGTATCTGTTTTTTCATTGTATTTTGAGTCAAAGATATCTCCCTCTTTCTCTACGTCTATTTGCAGGTGTGAATTTATAGTAAAAAAGAGTTGATCATTTTTTGATGTAAGCGAATTAGAATCAATAGTGAGCGTTACATATCTAGAGTCTTTGTCAACACAGTAGATAAGAATATTTGTGAGAATTTTACTGAGATTAAGTGTATCTGATGTGATGACTTTAGAGACTGAAGGGTCTATGTCGTAGATAAGTTCAAGTTGTTTATATTTAATGTTAGCTTTTAGGGTACCAGATACATCATTAAGCAGGTTAGAGATTTTTAGTTTTTCATGGGTAACAACGACTTTTTTTGATTTGATGCGTAAAAATTCTATAAGGTTTGTAGTGACTGCAAGGAGTTGTGTTTCTGAGTGTTTAGCACTTTTGTCTTTTGCCATATCATAGATACTCTCTCCCATTTTAGAGAGAATTTTATCTTGTGACTCTATCTCTTTTTTCTCCTCTTCCTCTCTCTCCTCAAACTCTTTTTTGATACTCTCTGCGCGTGTAGAAGAGAGATAGAGTGCAAAAAAAGCAATGAGGGCAAGTCCAAAGATAGCAATCCAAGTGATAAAATCATCACCACTTGTTTTGACTTTTGGTACTGTAACTTCTAGTTCAAGTGCGTAGAGATAGAGGGAAGTAAGCAGAGTTAATGGAAAAATTTTAATAAACATCTAGAGAATACCTTATATGATAATAACCCATTATATTCAATAGATGATAAAATAACTTTTAGATTATAACTATTACTAATCTATATTAGGGTAATGTTACTTTTATTCCTACTCTTCCTCAGGAGTCTCTTCACTATTAAGTGGTTTCATAGCAGGGAAAAGTAATACATCTCGTATGCTATGTTCATTGGTTAAAAGCATTACAAGTCTATCTATACCGATACCTTGTCCTGCTGTTGGTGCCATTCCGTAGCTGAGTGCTTCAACGAAGTCTTTATCCATCTCATGCGCTTCATCATCTCCACTATCTTTTGCTTTCATTTGACCTTCAAAACGGCTGAGTTGGTCGATAGGGTCATTTAACTCGCTAAAAGCATTGGCAATTTCACGACCGGCGATAAAGAGTTCAAAGCGCTCTGTAATATCTGGATTTGTATCACTTCTTCTTGCAAGTGGTGAAATCTCTACAGGGTACTCGGTGATAAATGTAGGATCAATGAGTTTTTCCTCTACAAATGCATCAAAGAGTTCTCCTTGAAGTTGTCCAAGGTTCATACCGGGTTTTACAGTAATGCCTTTATCATTCAGATAAGTGATTATCTTCTCTTTGTCCTGTGTTACTTCAACAGGAACACCACCGATTGTTGTAAGTGACTCTATAAGAGGAATCTCTTGAAAGTTGTCAAAGTTTACCTTCATGTCTCCATACGGAAGTAGTGTCGGTAAATCTAAATGATCAAAAAGATATCCAAAATACTCTTTTGTAATCTCGATGAGATCCTTATATGTTTTATATGCCCAATAGAACTCAATAGAGGTAAATTCAGGATTGTGTGTAGCGTCCATTCCCTCATTTCTAAAGTTTCTGTTTATCTCAAAGACAGCTTCAAAACCACCGACAATGAGGCGTTTAAGGTAGAGTTCAGGAGCAATTCTAAGGTACCTGTCAATCCCTAGTGCATTGTGATGCGTGACAAATGGTTTTGCATTTGCACCACCGGCGATAGGGTGCATCATTGGTGTTTCAACCTCTAAAAAGCCTTTATCCTCAAAGAAGCGACGCGTAAGAGAGATAACACGAGATCGAATCTGAAATGTTTTTCTCACTTCTGCATTCATAATAAGGTCAAGATATCTCTTACGGTAACGAATCTCTTTATCTGTTACGCCGTGAAACTTCTCAGGAAGTGGATTAATAGACTTTGTGAGCAGAGAGAGTGAGTCTGCGTGGAGTGAAAGCTCCCCTTGTCCTGTAACAAAAGGATACCCTCCAACTTCAATAATATCTCCAACTTCTATATTTTTTTTAAAAATAGTATTGTAAAAACCTTCAGGAAGATTATCTCTTGCAACATAAACCTGCAGCATCCCGCTCTCATCTTCTATCTTGACGAAACTTGCTTTTCCCATAATACGCATAAGTTTAATACGACCGCTTACTATGTAGTGACGATTTTCATCACGTTTCTCTTCGCTCTCTGCTATATCTGAGTTGACATTTAAAAACTTCTCAATGTTTGTATTTCTTTGTGAATTGTTCGCGTAAGGATTAAAACCTGCTTCTTTTAAAATTTTTGCTTTTTCGATTCTTTGTTGAATATATTTATTACTTAGTGGCAATATTTTTCCTTTTGATTGTTTTATTCTATTTCTCTTGACACTCTTTACAGATACCATATATCTGCATTGAGTGATCACTCATTTTAAATCCGAGTGCATCGGTAATGTCATGCTGACGCTTCTCAATCTCTGCATCAACAAACTCAGTAATCTTACCGCACTCTGTGCAGATAAGGTGGTCATGATGCTCTTTTGCTCCAAGTTCATACTTTTTACCTTGCGCACCAAAAGAGAGGGAGGTGACCACATTTGAATCTTCAAGCAGAGCAAGTGTTCTATAGACGGTAGCTATTCCTGTCTTTAAATCAGGCTGTTTTGCCTGAATAAGATGATGTAGTGCTTCAGGAGTGAGATGTTCATCTGAGTTATAAAGAGTCTCTAAAATCACCTCTCTTTGAATGGTAAACTTAAGGTTGTTCTTCTTTAAAAGCTGTTTAAAGTCTTTGAGGAGTTGTTCATACTCAACTGTTTTATCATTAAAATTTGTATTTATATCTGGCATCTATTTCTCTTTTTTCTTTTCAATCTCTTCTTTGATTTCATCTATATGTTCGCTTATATGCTCTTTTGCTTTCTCTTGAAGTACTTCACTTCCTTTTGTAATCGTCTTGTTGATATCTTCACTCACATTTACAGGATCTATTTTGATGATGTAGCCTCCCGTAGCAACCATTATCGGAAATACTATACTATTACTAAGTACTGAGTCAAGAGATGATTTGATAGGTTTTATATTATATGCTGAGTACGCTAAAATGGAAGCAATAAGAAAAAACTTACTAGCACCTACAACAAAACCAAATACTCTATCAAGTGGACCAAGACCACTAATAGCACTTAACTTTTTAAATGCTTGCCCAACTATAACCATTAAGAGCCAAAAAGCCGCTAATGTAACAAGAAATCCAAGAAACTGAACAGCTGCAGGGCTTTGAAAGTTAAAGATGAGATTATTAAGGTACTCTCCAACACTATTGCCAAGTCTAGAGGCAACAAAAATACCCCCAATAATACCAACTAATCCAAAGACCTCTTTGAAAAATCCATTGAGGATTCCTTTGAGTCCAAGCAGCAGTATAATTATTGCTGCAACTAAATCAAAGTAATTAATTTCCATCGTTTTTAAGCTCCGAATTCATCTGGTTCTTTCCTGATTTTTTTGATTTATATAGTGCTGTGTCTGCTCTATGAATGAGCGCATCAGGTGTATCTCCCGCATAATATTTTGTAGCACCAATGCTCATAGTGACATTGAGAGATTCTCCCTTATATATCAGCTGATTTGAGCGAATGAGCTTTAAAATTCTATTAGCAATTTCACGGCAAGTATCCTCTGTTATACGATTAAGCACTATAACAAACTCCTCTCCTCCATAGCGAAAGACTTTATCCCCGTCTCTGAGAGTTTTTCTTAAAATATTTGCAATAAAGATAAGTATTTTGTCTCCTGCTATATGACCGTAGGTATCATTGACTATTTTAAAGTCATCAATATCTAAAATTAGAAGATGCAACTCATTTTTAATATCACCTCGTTTACAAATTTTTTGTAGATAATTTATAAGAGCGCGTCTATTAAAAACATGAGTGAGTGCATCTAAGTTTGAACTTTTTTCAAGTTCATTTATTCTATTTGAGAGGTCTGTTATGACACGGTTTGCACGACTAACTTCTTGAGACATATGCTCTTGAATATCGTGAAACTTTTCTGTTATCGTTGACATATCTATGGTTACATCATTGCACTCTTTTACCGTTTCTTGATGCATCTGCGTTAATGCTTCAAATCTACCATTTGTGTTTTCATACTCTGAGAGACTTTTACGAGCTATCTCTTTAAAGGTACTTGTAAAAGCAGCTTTTGCATGTTCAATAGAATCAATGCAATCATCTTCAATACAAGAGATAGTATTTACAGCATCTTGAAGATATTGTACAACATCTTCTTTATTTGCATTCTCTTGGGCATCAATACTTGCGAGCAAATCTTCATACATCTGTGTAACAAGAGATTTTAGGTCAGATTTTTCCACAGTAGAGACTCCAAAAAGATAAATATAGACTCTGCAAGAAGTCTAATGCAAATTATACACTTTTAAGCATAAAAAAAACTTTTATGCATAAAGATAGAGTAAAAGCATAGGAATTTTAGCTCTTTTTAGATAGAATTGCGAAAATAATAAAAAAGAAGGTTTTATATGAGTACTTGGAATCCAAAAAGTTGGAGAGATAAACCAATTTTACAACAACCAACTTATCCAGATAAAGCTGCGTTGCAGAGAGTTTTAGATGAACTAAAAAACTATCCTCCACTTGTTTTTGCAGGTGAAGCACGCTCACTCAAAGCACAACTTGCAAATGTGGCGAATGGTGAAGCTTTTTTACTTCAAGGTGGAGACTGTGCAGAGAGTTTTAGTGAATTTCATGCTGATAATATTCGTGATACTTTTAAAGCAATGCTACAGATGGCAGTAGTGATGACTTACTCGGGAGGTCTTCCTGTTGTTAAAGTAGGGCGTATGGCGGGGCAGTTTGCAAAACCACGTTCTAGTGATACCGAAACACTTAATGGCGTAACATTAGACTCATATCGCGGGGATATTATTAACGGTACTGAGTTTAATGCTGCAGCACGCGTTCCTGATCCTGAACGCCTTATAAGAGCTTATAATCAAGCTTCAGCTACACAAAACCTCCTCCGTGCCTTTGCATCGGGAGGATTGGCTGATTTACATCAAGTACATCAATGGACATTAGACTTTGCACATCAAGGTGAAGTTACACAAAAGTATGAAGCACTTGCAGAAGAGATAGAAAAATCACTACAGTTTATGGAAGCGTGTGGTGTGACATCTAAAACATATAGAACACTTAGAGAGACAGATTTTTATACTTCTCATGAAGCACTTTTGCTTCCTTATGAAGAGGCATTTACTAGAAAAGACTCTATCTCAGGGGAGTGGTATGATACCTCTGCTCATATGCTTTGGATAGGAGATAGAACACGCCAACTTGATGGTGCTCACGTAGAATTTCTTCGAGGTGTACAAAATCCTATCGGTGTAAAAGCGGGACCGAGCATGGATCCAGAAGATTTAGTAAAACTCTGTGCTACCCTAAATCCTGAAAATGAGGCTGGCCGTCTCAATGTTATCGTAAGAATGGGTGCTGGAAAAGTAGGTGATGGTCTGCCAGCTCTTATTAAAGCTGTTGAGCGTGAAGGACAAAAAGTGGTCTGGTCTTGTGATCCAATGCATGGAAATACCATCAAATCCTCCAACAACTACAAAACACGCCCTGTTGATGCAATTCTTACAGAGATGAAAGAGTTCTTCCAAGTACATAAAGCCGAGGGTACTTTTGGCGGAGGAGTACACTTAGAGATGACAGGTAAAAATGTGACTGAGTGTATCGGTGGTAGTTTTACTGTGACAGAGGAGGATCTCTCTTCAAGATATCATACTCATTGTGATCCGCGTCTCAACGCAGATCAATCCCTTGAGCTTGCGTTTTTGATAGCTGATTCACTAAGAGAGGCTAAAAAGTAGGGTTTTAAACTCTACCCTCTCTATTGACTTGCTTCAATCTCTTCAAGCTTCTCTTCAATAGTAAAAAGTTCTTCCATCTTCTCTTCATAGAGTGCTTCTAAATCAGCAAGCTCTTTTGCAAGTTCGCTAATGCCTATCTTCTCGTAGCAGAGTGGATTAGCAAGACAACTATTTTTCTCCTCAATCTCCACTTCAAGATACTCAATTTCGCTCGGCAGTTTTTCTAGTGCAATCTTCTCTTTGTAGGTAAGTCTAATCTGTTTAGGCTTCTCTCTTTTTTGCTCTAGCTCTTTTGGCGCTCTGTTCGCTTCACGCTCCATCAAATCTAGTTCTTTGAGTTCTTTTTCGAGTTCGAGGTATTCGCTGTATTGCTGGTAAGACTCCTCTATTGTCTTGTCCGATTTAAAGATAAAGAGTTTTTTTGCTATCTTATCTACAAAGTATCTATCGTGAGAGACGATGATGACAGCTCCGGCAAAGTTTGTCAGTTGCTCCTCTAAGATGTTAATAGTAGGAATATCCAAATCATTTGTCGGCTCATCCAAGATAAGTATATCTACATTTTTTGTAAAGAGCAGGGCAAGTGCTACACGGTTCTTCTCCCCACCGCTAAGCACTCCTATTTTTTTATCTAAAAATTCACGAGGAAAAAGAAAGTTTTTAAGATACCCATAGACATGTAAATCTTTCCCTCTCACTTGGACTCTGTCTCCTCCATGCGGACAAAATGTCTCGATGAGATTTTTATCATCATCAAGCATTTCACGATGTTGATCAAAGTAGCCGACCTTAAACTCACCTCGTTTTATCTTGCCTGTAGTGGGTTCAATGCGTCCAAGAAGTGCTTTGAGGAGTGTTGATTTTCCACTACCGTTTGGACCGACTATAGCTATGACATCTTTTTGGAGTATGCGTGTAGAGAAATTTTTTAAAAGCTCTTTATTTCCAAGAGTGAGTCCTAGATTTTCTACTTCAAAGAGCATTTTTTGTTTGTTTACACTCTTATCACGGTTAAAGTGTTTTGCTTCTCTTTGCAACTCTACAGACATTTTGCGAATTTTAGCAGGGTTTGTTTTTGCAGCATCGCGAAGCTGCATTAAACGCTCTTTACGCCCCTCATTTCTTTTGAGTCTTGCACGCACTCCTCGTGCAAACCACTCATTTTCTCTCTTAAGTAGGTCTAAAAGATTCTCATGCTGTTTTTGGAGTGTTCTTATGTACTCCTCTTTTTGTGTAAGGTAGTCATTGTAGCCACCTCTGTACTCTCTAAGCGCACAATCCTCAACCTCTACAGACTTTGTTGCAACTCTATCTATAAAGTATCTATCATGCGAGATAAAGACGAGGGTAAATTTCTCTTTAAGTAGCAACTCCTCTAAGAACTCTACCATATAAACATCAAGGTGGTTGGTCGGCTCATCGAGAAGCAGAATATCCGGTTTTTGTAGCAGAAGGGAGGCAAGGGCAACACGGCGCTGCTCTCCACCACTCAGCAGATCAATAGATTTATCTTCATATCGCTTCAAATCAAAGTGAGCGATGATACGCTCTATCTTGTCATCTAGATTCCAAGCATTATGATGCTCTATGTAGCGAGAGAGCTTCTCATGCTCCTCTATAAGCGCTCTGTTCTCAAAGTTCTCAGCGAGTTGCAGTGAGAGTTCGTTGTAGCGCTCTTTAGCGGCATTGAGTTCATGTAGGCCATGTTCAACAGCCTCTCTTACTGTATGTCCATCGACAAATTGAGGGCGTTGGTCGAGCATCTTTATCTCTAAATCGCTCTTTGTGATACGCTCACCGCTATCTTGCATCAAGGTACCGTTGATGATTTTCATCAGCGTTGATTTTCCACTCCCGTTTTTGCCGATGATAACGATACGCTCACCCGCATCAACATGAAAGTCAACATCTACTAAAATCTTCTGTGCAGAGTAGTGTTTTGAAATTTTTTGTAAATCTATTAATGCCATAATCTATACTTGTTTGAATTTTTTTGCAATCATACCATAGAAAGTATGAAGTACAAGAGCAAAAATACCTACTACTCCGCCAACGAGTAACTCTGCAAGAAGAGTTGGTAGAGCGTGTAGTAGTGCATGGAGTGCTTCTATGTTGTGCATAAAGATACCACCGGCTACTAAAAACATAGCAACAGTTCCAAGAAAGGTTAAAATGCGAATTACTTTTGGTAACGCCTGCACTAAAAGCTCACCTATCTTTTTTAAAAGTGGTTGCTCATCTTGTGCAATCTCTATAAGTTCAAAGCCAAAATCATCCATCCTCACAAGCAGAGCAACGATGCCATAGACGCCAATTGTTGCTAAAAAGGCGATGAGTGTGACAACGATTATCTGTACAGGAAGCGACTCTTCTAGCACTATACCCAAAGCCATGATGACTATCTCTATAGAGAGGATAAAGTCTGTAAGGATGGCAGACTTGACCTTTTGTTGCTCAAGTTTTAAAATATCCTCTTCGCTTTTTATAAGGGGTTCTTCATCATCTTTTTCATTTGAGTGGTGTGTAAAGTACTCTAAAACCTTCTCAGCTGCTTCAAAAGAGAGGTAGAGACCACCAAGCATTAAGATAGGAATGATACTCCATGGCAAAAAAGCACTAAGTAAAAAAGCAAGCGGTAAAATGATAAGCTTGTTTCTCAAAGAGCCTTTGGTTATTGCCCAAAGAACTGGAATCTCGCGAGATGCCGCAAACCCTGAAGCTTTTTGAGCATTTACCGCCAAGTCATCCCCTAAGATACCAACAGTTTTTTTTGCAGCTACCTTACTCATCATAGCTGCATCATCTAAAAGTGTTGCAATATCATCAAATACTGCGAAAAAGCCTCCACTCATGACTCTTCTCCTACCTCAATACATAACTCTCTAGCTGTGTACCAATCAGCGATGCCTTTGTCATTATAGTTATACTCCTGTTGTGATTTTGGGATAACTGAGTTTCTTAGACGGGCGCGAATGATGCCCATTATTAAAAAGCTCAAGAGAAAAAGGGCAATGGCTATAAAGTAGTCATAGTAGTACCACCCAAGAAGTGTGACAACATAAGGCGTAAGCTGTAAAAAAAGTCTTAAAAGGAGTGCAATAATTTGGCACTTTTTTGTTTTTAATTTTGGTGTTGGTTCTATTTGGTTAATAAAATCTGTTTGCATGAGAGTATTATATCAGAGAATGATGAAAAAAGTATGAAGCTAAAGAAAGTTTAGTTAGTTAGACTAAAGTTTCTTGATTTATATTGCATTTATTAACTTTTTTTGCTACAATCTCAATCGAAATTTACAACAAAAGGATTTTATTATGGCAAAACATCAATTTCAAACAGAAGCAGATCAAATTTTACAGTTAATGACACACTCACTTTACTCAAATAAAGAAATTTTCCTTCGTGAGTTAGTATCGAATGCATCAGATGCACTTGATAAGTTAAATATGTTAGTCTTAACAGATGAGAAGTATAAAGGGGTTACATTCAATCCAAGAATTGATATAGTTATAGATAAAGAAGCAAAAACTTTAACGGTTAAAGATACGGGTATAGGTATGAATGAGGAAGACCTTATGAATAACCTCGGTACCATCGCAAAATCTGGTACAAAAGCATTTTTAGAGAATCTCACAGGAGATCAAAAAGCAGACTCTCAACTTATCGGTCAGTTTGGTGTCGGTTTTTATGCGGCTTTTATGGTAGCAGACAAAGTAGAAGTAACTACAAAAAAAGCAGGTGAAGAGCAGGCGTATCTATGGAGAAGCAATGGTACAGGGGAGTATGAGATAGAGCCAGCAACTATGGATGGACATGGAACGCAGATTGTAATGTATCTCAAAGAGGATGAGAGTGAGTTCTTAGAGGAGCATCGCATCGAGTCTATCATCAAAAAGTACTCAAATCACATTCCTTTCCCTATCTTTATGGACAAAGAGAAGCATATTCCTGCTGTAACTGATGATGAGGGGAATGAGACGGAACCGAGCAAAACAGAGATAGTAAATGAGCAGATTAACCGTGCAAATGCACTCTGGACTCTTCCAAAATCAGAGATTAGTGATGAGGAGTATAAAGATTTTTACAGCTCTATTGCACACTCAAGTGAAGAGCCTCTAGCATGGATGCATAATAAAGCAGAGGGTGCTATAGAATATACGACACTCTTTTATATCCCAAGTAAAGCACCTATGGATATCTATAGAGTAGATTATCAGCCGGGGATTAAACTCTACATCAATCGTGTGTTTATCACAGATGATGAAAAAGAGTTGATGCCGACATACCTGCGTTTCTTGCGTGGTGTGATTGACTCAAAAGATCTGCCACTTAATGTCTCTCGTGAGATTTTACAATCAAATGCGGTGATGAACAAGATTAAAAATGCATCAGTAAAGAAGGTACTCTCTGAACTCTCAAAGATGATGAAAAAGCGTCCTGAGGATTATAAAACTTTCTACAAAGAGTTTGGAAATGTACTCAAAGAGGGACTCTACAATGACTTTGCAAATCGTGAGAAGATTTTAGAACTACTTCAGTTTCACCATCTAAACTCTGATGAGGTAACGACTATAGAGGAGTTTGTAAAAACTGTAGATGAAGAGAAGAAAGAGATTTACTACATTACAGGAAAGACATCAGTAGATATGCTCAAGCACTCTCCGCTTCTAGAGAAGTTTAAAGCACGCAATATTGATGTACTCATCCTTAATGAAGAGGTAGATACTATCATCTTCCCTATGGTTACTGAGTATAAAGAGTATAAGCTTGTTCATGTAAGTGATGCAAAGTTTGAGGCGACAGAAGAGGAGAAGAAGGCTGAAGAGGAGTTGGCAAAAACTTACGAAGGTCTCACAAAAGAGTTTAAGGAGGTTCTTGGTGAGAGTGTAAAAGAGGTTGAAACCACAAATGACTTAGTCGAATCTCCTGTAGCACTTAAGGTAGATAAAGAGGATCCTGCATACATGATGGCACAAATGATGAAGCAGATGGGACAAGATGGTGGCGCACCAGAACCGGCACCAATTTTACAAATCAATCCAAAACATGAATTGATTGCAAAATTAAAAGAGTCTGCTGATCAGAACTTAATTAGTGATGCAGCACATATTCTTCTTGATCAAGCAAAACTTTTTGATGGAAAAGAGTTAGATGATACGGCAGAATTTATTGAAAGGTTAAACAGAATTATGACAAAAGCGCTCTAATTGGCATCTTTTGGTTTCCCTTCAGATAAATAATGTTATCTTATGCTCATGAAAGAGAGAAGAGAGAAAAAAAACAAAGAGATTCGCAATCTAGCGCAAAAAGCTATCAATGTTTGTGAATCTTATTTTCATGAGGATTATAGGTATAATTCTCAAGAAGCTGTTGAAGAACTAGGTTTAGATGAAGAGTTAGTTGATCAGCTGATTGAGGATTATGTTATTCAGATTATCAAGTCTGTTATGCAATTTGAAGAGATACTCTACAAACTTCAGGCGAAAGTCGATGCAAAAGAGGCGATAGACCTGAGTGAATTTAAAGATTTAGCACATAAAAATTTAGGTGTAGCAAGAAATCTCCGCATAAAGGATGCAGAGTCAATTTTAAAAGAGATGATGCAGTCTGATGATTTGGAGAAGCTTTTTAGTCTTATAGAGATATTGAGGGCTTGCGCTATCCGTTTAAATCCGGTACGCGCATACAATACAATTAAAATTATAGAGATAAAGAGTACATTTTAAAGCATTTCAATCTTTTTTAAGAGAGTGAGAAATAACTTCAAGTTTTGTTTTAGGTTTTTTTATGTATGTTATCTCTTTTTTCTTTACGGGCAATGCAAATGCTAGTATGATGAAAATAAAAGCAAAGACTATCCCTCCTAATGCACTAAGAATGAGTTTTAGTTTAAAATCATCCACTTAAATATCTTTTGTATTATTCTCATGTGTCATATATATCCAGAACTCTTTATGGGAGTATCCTCTGTTAAGAAAAAAGAGCTGTAAAATAGTTACACGATAGAGTGTGATAAGCATTTTTGCATAGGGTACAAAGAGACTCAGTTTTACAAAAAGAGACTGTTCTTTATCTCCTTTAGAATTAATCATCTCCTCTACACCTATATTTTTAGAGAGATAGACTCCGAACATTATAGAAAAGACAAAATTTAAGATTAATCCGAAAATTAGATACGCTACAAAGTCCTGCTCATTCATTCCTGCTATTATCAAAGTTTCATTCCTATTTTATATTAATTATGCGACATTCTAGCTAAATATACTTTTAAGTTTGTTTAGGTTTACTAGAGCAGATTACTAAAAAGTAACAATAGCTAAAATTAAAGGAAGATAGAAGCTCGACAAATAAATATTTAAACATCTTTACACTATACTAAGCCCACAAATTATGAATAAAGGTAATTGTATGGAAACTAACCTCGTACTAGAAGGGTTTAAGTTTATGGGATTAGGGATGGGAACTGTTTTTCTATTTTTAATCGTAATGATCTTTAGCATGAATATCATGTCATGGGCTATACATAAATTTTTCCCAGAACCACAAGCTAATGCAGCACCCACCGCATCAGCGGCTCCGCAAGAGGATAATAAAAAAATAATTGCAGCAATCACTGCAGCGATCAAATATCATAGAGAAGGTTAAGAATGGCTAAAAAGTTTATAGATGTAATGGATACAACTTTTAGAGATGGTTTTCAGTCAGTATTCGGTGGACGTGTACTCATGAAAGATTTTTTCCCAGCTGTTGAGGCTGCGAAGACTGCTGGAATCACTCACTACGAGTTTGGTGGGGGTGCGAGATTTCAATCTCTGTACTTTTACCTAAGAGAAGATGCGTTTGAGATGATGGATGAGTTTAGAAAAATCGTTGGTCCTGATGCAAATCTGCAAACACTTGCGCGTGGTGTAAATACAGTTATGTTAGATACAGGTTCTAAAGAACTTATTGATTTGCATGCGAAGATGTTTAAGAAACATGGTACTACTACTATTCGTAACTTTGATGCACTTAATGATGTAGAGAATCTCAAGTATTCGGGGGAGAGAATCTCACATCACGGTCTCAAGCACGAAGTAGTTGTTACTATGATGGATTTACCACCGGGGTGTTCTGGCGCGCATAATGTGGAGTTTTATGAGAAGACTCTAAGAGATATATTAGATGCAGGTATTCCATATGATAGCATCTGTTTTAAAGACGCGTCTGGTACATCAAATCCTCAAAAAGTATTTGAAACTATTAAGATGGCGCGTAATCTTGTTCCAGAGGGTACACATCTTCGTTTGCATACACATGAGACGGCAGGTGTCTCTGTTTCTGCATACATGGCAGCACTTGAAGCGGGTATTGATGGTATTGATATGGCAGCTTCTCCTGTAAGTGGTGGAACTTCTCAGCCAGATATCTTAACGATGTTACACGCTACAAAGGGTATGAACTTTGATCTTGGTGGTTTAGAGATAGGTAAGATACTTACATATGAGAAAGAGTTACAATCATGTCTTGCTGATTACTTTGTACCACCAGAAGCGACTATGGTCTCTCCTATAATTCCATTTTCACCTATGCCGGGTGGCGCACTTACTGCAAATACACAGATGATGCGTGATAATGACATTATGGATAAATTTCCAGAGGTTATTGCAGCTATGCAAGAGGTAGTTGAGAAGGGTGGTTATGGTACATCTGTAACGCCTGTTTCGCAGTTTTACTTCCAACAAGCGCTGAATAATGTTATGCAAGGTCCATGGAATGCTATAGCTCCGGGTTATGGAAAGATGGTACTTGGTTACTTCGGTAAGACTCCTGTTGCTCCAGATCCAGAAGTTGTAAAGATTGCTTCTGAAAAGTTAGGGTTAGAGCCTACAACTGAGACAGCACTTGCGTTAGCTGATGCAGATGAGACGAAGTCTCTGCAACATGCTATTGATGAGCTTAAAAAGATTGACATAGAGATTACTGAAGAGAATATCTTCATTGCAGCGGCATGTCAGGAGAAAGGTCTTGCTTTCCTTCAAGGAAAAGGCGAGTTAAATGTAAGAAAAATATCAGAGATGAAAAAAGATTGTGAAGGAGATTCAATGGGTAGTGGAAATTATACAGTAGTAGTAGATGGTCAAAAGTTTAGTGTTCAAGTTGCAGAAGGTGATGCAGATATTCAAGTAACAGCAGTTAATGGTGAATCAGCACAAACATCAACTCCTGCACCGGCAGCAGCTTCAGGAAATGAGACTGAGATTAAAGCACTCCTTCCGGGTAATGTTTGGAAAATTGTTGCTAATCCGGGTCAGAGTGTTAATGAAGGTGATGTTATCATGATTTTAGAGTCAATGAAGATGGAAATTGATGTAGTTGCTCCTAAAGGTGGAGTAGTGAAGTCTATCAATGTAGCTACAAACGACAAGGTTGTAGAAGGGCAAGTTGTAGCCATTTTAGGATAAGTATATGAAGAATATTCTTTTAAAACTACTTGCACTTTTTATGGTGCTTAGCTTTACTACTGCTAGTGCAAATGAAGCACATGTAACGGAGGGTACTGCAAAGAGTAGTACCCATAAAGAGGAGACATACAAAACAAAACCTTTTATGGAAATGATAGGTGGTTTTTTGGAATCAACAGGTGTTAGTGCTTTAATCAATCCAAGTCCAGATGAGTTGAGTGCAACAGGTGAGAAGATGAGTGATTTCCATAAGTCTGGTGGTCGTATCATTATGATTCTTGTGACATTTTTTCTCTTTTGGCTAGCAATTAAAAAAGGTTTTGAACCTCTTTTACTGCTGCCTATCGCTTTTGGTGGACTGCTTGCGAACATTCCCATTGCAGGGATTGCTGGTCCGCATGGATTTTTAGGTGTTATCTATCAGATGGGTCTCTCAAATGAGTTGTTTCCTATTATCATTTTTATGGGTGTTGGTGCGATGACAGATTTTGGTCCGTTGCTCTCAAATCCTAAGACAGCACTTCTTGGTGGAGCTGCTCAGTTTGGTATCTTTGGAACACTTGTTGGAGCGGTAATCCTCTCTCAAATGGGATTTGTTGATTTTACACTACAACAAGCTTCAGCAATCTCTATCATTGGTGGTGCGGATGGTCCGACATCTATCTTTATTGCAACGAAACTTTCACCTGAACTTTTAGGTGCTATTGCGGTTGCATCATATAGTTATATGGCTATGGTACCTATCATTCAGCCTCCAATTATGAAGGCATTAACAACAGAGAAAGAGCGTAAAATGAAAATGAGTACACTACGTCATGTATCTCGTTTAGAGAAGCTTATTTTTCCTATTATGGTTCTTACTCTTGCGATTTTAGTGCTACCAGAATCTACGCCACTTATCGGTGCGTTTATGTTTGGTAACTTCTTAAAAGAGTCTGGTGTTGTTGAGCGTCTTAATGACACACTTCAAAATGCTCTTATCAACATTACGACTATCTTCTTGGGTCTTGGTGTTGGTTCTAAGTTAGCAGCAGATCAGTTCTTGGTACCTGAGACTATGTTTATTATGGTTCTTGGTATTATTGCATTCTCTGTTGGTACTGCAGCAGGTGTTTTAATGGCGAAGTTTATGAACCTCTTTCCGGGTCATAAAATCAACCCACTTATCGGTTCAGCTGGGGTTTCAGCTGTTCCAATGGCAGCGCGTGTATCAAACAAAGTAGGTATGGAGTATGATCGTACAAATATGCTTCTAATGCACGCTATGGGTCCAAATGTTGCGGGAGTTATCGGTTCAGCAGTTGCGGCTGGTGTACTTATCTCTCTCTTTAGTTAAGTTTTCTTTACAAGCGCCACATCTTCTGTGGCGCTCTACTATCTCTTTTTTATCTTAATATTTGTTGTGTATATTGTTCTTTTTGTGTTGAAGCTTTTTTAATTAGACTATGCAATAGAGAGTTGTAGGAGATTGTAGAAACGAAAAGTTTCTACATTACTGAGATGATAAGCGGGATAACATTGTGACTCTTTGTCTTATCTATAAAACCATCTGCTCCAAGTACCTCTGCTTCTCGTTTATTGTTGTTTCCTGTCATAGAAGAGTTTACAATAATCGGAATGTTTTTTGTGAGTGGATTTGCCTTGAGTTTTTGAATAACAGTAAATCCGGACATCTCAGGCATCTCTATATCTGTAATGACCGCTGGAATTTCATCCGCTTTTTCTCCAAGTGACTCTATGTAATCAACAAGCTTTTTCCCATTGTCAAAAATCTTCATGTCAAGATTTGCATTGCGGAAAATCTGCATAAGGTGTGTCTGTGCCGTTTTACTATCTTCTGCAATGAGAACCGTGCCTTTTTTGAGCTTTTCTGGTATCTCCAAACCATCTAAGTCATGAGCGGCAGCTTGTACATCGACCATTGCCTGCGGGATGACATCTGCAAGGAGTTTTTCATAATCAAGGATAAGACAGAGACTTCCATCCTCAAGACGGGTGTCATTCATAACTACACCATCCTCTTTAAGGCGGTAACTATCTGGTGCATGCATCTCATTCCAGTTCTTCTTGATAACACGATAAGCAGACATGATGCGAAGACCGATAATAACACCATTAAAATCACAAATAAGGATATTTGATCTCTGTATCTCCTCTCGAGTGAGGTGTGTGCCAAGCCAGAGAGGAAGGTTAAGGAGTGGAATTTGCAATCCGCGCAACATAATTGTTCCTTCCAAAAGAGGGTGTGCAGAGGGAATCTGTGTTAAAAAATGGTTTTTTGACTCAACAACTTCCCTTGTTTTAAATACATTGATAGCATAATAAGAGGAATCCTCATTCTCACTAATTCTAAAAACTAAAAGTTGTAGTTCATTATTCTTTGCAAGGTTAGTTGCAGCATCGACATTATCTAATACAGACATATATTACCCTTTTGATCTATATTCTGTGATAATAGCGAAAATCAAATGAAATTTTCTTGAATATTAATAATGAAATGATAAAATAAAGAGATTTAATCATAGGAAAATTATTATAATGGATATTTTGAAAATTACACTACTTTTTTTGTTGCTTAGTGCAGGACTTTTCTCGAGTGAGTATTATGCAAGAGTCGAGCCTTATGAGATTAAAAAGATAAGTTCTAATGTTGTGGGTGTTGTTTTAGATGTAAAAGAGGAGTTTCTAGGAAAAAGCTTGAATCAGGAGCCTTTTATTATTATTGATGCAAGTTTGGACAGAGATGAGTTGGAGGCTTTAGAGTCAAAACTAATTAATTTAGAACAGATAATCAAAGCAGATGAGAAGATACTTGCCAACCTCAAGGAGTCTTTAAAAAGAAAGCGTGAAAATTATAAACGCATCAAAGAGATGAAAATAAAGTCAAGTGTGGAGAAAGATAGAGAGTTTTACAACATGGTTGCAAGCGAGAACTCTTTTTTGGCTACACAAAAAGAGGTAGATACCTTAAAGAACCAGATGATGGATTTGCAATTTAGAAAAGCACAACTGCGAAGAAGCATAAGTGATAAGAGCATAGCTTCTCAAGGCTTTATGCTCTACTCCATAGATGTAAAAGAGGGGCAGGTTGTGAACCGCTCAACTCCTTTGGCAACTGTTGTAGATACTTCAAAGGCTCTTTTGACAATCTACCTTGACAGAGAAGATGTAAAAGATGCATCAAATGCAACGGTTTATATAAACGGTAAAAAAACAGAGTATAAACTCGATAGAGTAATCAAAATGGCAGATAGTAAGAATATATCAAAATATAAGGCTCAGATTGTGATAAAAGCACCAAAAATCTTCTCTGAACTTGTAAAAGTGGAGTTAAAATAGATGCAAAATAGTCATACAGCGTGTCCTTTGGATTGTTTTGATGCGTGTAGCATTATAGTTGAAGATGGAAAACTCAAAGGAGAGCGGGGAGGACACACACAAGGTTTTTTATGTCCACACCTCAATCATTACGAGTCTTATAAGCGTATAGAGTCTCCACGCTACAGAGGTGAGGAGATATCTATGCAAGTAGCGCTAGAGAAACTTAAAGAGATTCTCACATCAACGCTAAAGAGTGAGATTTTACACTATAGAGGGAGTGGAAACTTTGCTTTGATGCAGGAGGTGACGGATCACTTCTTTGCTAGCTATGGAGCTGTACTTACCGATGGGAGTCTCTGTGATGGAGCAGGTGAAGCTGGCATCATAGAGGGACGAGGGTCAAATAAAAATATGCCTTTTACAGAGATAGCGAAGTCAGATGTGGTAATCTTTTGGGGACGTAATCCTCATGTGACATCTTCACATATATTGCCTATGCTCAAAGGTAAGAAGATAATTGTTATAGACCCGGTTAAGACAAAAATCGCAGAGATTGCAGATTTACATATACAGATAAAGCCCCATAGTGATATCTATCTAGCTATGCTACTTGTGCGTTTTATTTACATTCATGATATGTGTGATGAGGCATTTTTAGAGGAGTTTGGTAGTGAGTTTGAAGATTTTTATGAACTGACACAAACTATTAGAATAAAAGCTCGTCTTGAAGACATGGGTGTTACCCTAGGTGATATAGGCTCAGTACTTTCGATGATGCAAGATAGTCGAGTAGCTATCGTTTGTGGCATAGGTGTGCAAAAGTATAGAGATGGTGCGGATATTATGCGTGCTATTGACAGCGTTGCTGTTGCACTTGGTATGTTTGGAAAAGAGGGGTGTGGTGTAAGTTACCTTGGGAACTCCAAAGAGGGTGTGGAGTCTCCATTTCATACAAAAGCGAAACGAGTCTCTAAGATAGATACTGAGTTTGATGCCTTTAAGAGTGTTTTTATCCAAGGTGCAAATCCACTTGCACAGATGCCAGACTCAGAGAGAGTTGCTTTGGCTATGAGCAGAGTAGAGAATATTATCTACTTTGGATTGTATGAAAATGAGAGTAGTGCGGTTGCTGATTTGGTTATACCTGCGAAGAGCTTTTTAGAGAAAGAGGATGTTCGCCTCTCTTATGGGCATAATGGTATGCTTTTTATGCCAAAGATTCAAGAGTCAGAGATAGGGATAAGTGAGTATGATTTGAGTGCCTATCTTTGTGATGCTTTTGATATAGAACTTGCATCACAAGAACACTACTTAGAACATTTTAGAAGTTTTGCACAGGAGCAGAGTGATGGTTCTCTCTGTGTAAAAGGGCGAGAGAGTATTCCTTATAGTGAAGGGTTTGATACAGATGATGGCGAGTTTGTCTATCTTGATGAGCTTGAGATTACACATGACGAGGATGATGCACTCTTTTTGATTACACCAAAGAGTCCAACTAGTCTGAACTCTCAGTTTAAGAGAAGTGAGTTTGTCTATCTCAATAGTTCTTTAGGGATTGATGCAGGTAGAGTAGTTCGCATTAGTTCTGAGAGTGGAAGTGTAGAGCTTGAGGTGCGTCATGATGAGAGGCTGCGAGAGGATTGTGTTCTTATCTATAGTGGAACAAAAGGTGTCAATAAACTTACCTCTTCTAAGCACTCCTATGAGGGTAAAAATGCTGTTTTTCAAGAGAATAAAGTAGAAATAAGTAAGATATAAGGAAAAAAGAATGGACATTAAAGAGTTAGATAAAAAATATGTACTTCCTACCTATGCAAGAGGGGATGTTTCATTTGTAAGTGGGAACAATGCTACTTTAGTCGATGCAGATGGTAAAAAGTATATTGATTTTACTTCTGGTATTGGGGTTGTGAGTGTTGGACATGCAAATAAGCGCGTCAATGATGCAATCTGTAAGCAGATTGCCAATATTACACATATCTCAAACCTCTACTACATCGCACCACAGGCAGAAGCTGCACAAAAAGTAGTAGAAGCAAGTGGGTATGATATGAAGTGTTTTTTTGCAAATAGCGGTGCCGAAGCGAATGAGGGGGCTATCAAGATAGCGAGAAAGCACGGTGAGAGAGATGGAGAGATAAAAAGATACAAGATTATCACGCTGCAGCACTCTTTTCATGGAAGAACTATCACAACCGTAAAAGCAACGGGTCAAGAGGCTATGCACAACTACTTTGGTCCTTTTCCTGATGGTTTTGTCTATGCTGATGATATCGCTTCAATAGAGGCGCTCTTAGATGATCATACTGCAGGGGTTATGATAGAGCTTATTCAAGGAGAGGGTGGTGTTGAGCCGCAAGATAAGGTAGAAGTTCAGGCTTTAGCAAAACTCCTTAAAGAGAAGCAGATACCGCTTATTGTCGATGAGGTGCAGACAGGTGCGTATAGAACAGGTGAGTTTACCGCATCACAACTCTACGGCATTGATCCTGAGATTATTACGCTTGCAAAGGGTGTAGGTGGTGGAGTGCCTGTAGGGATTGTGATGACTTCACTTAAAGAGGTACTCTCAGCCGGAGATCATGGTTCAACTTTTGGAGGAAATTACTTAAGTAGTGCAGCAGTTTGTGCAGTTGTAGAGATACTAAATGAACTTAAGTCAAGTGGTGATTTAGAGATAACATCTCTTCTTTTTAATAACGCCTTGGAGAGTTTTTACAATGCACACAAAGATATCTTTACACAAAAGGTTGGCATAGGGATGATGTGTGGTCTGCGCGTTAAAGATGCAGATACCCTCTCTAAGATTATGACACATGCAAAAGAGAGCGGGGTAATGGTACTCAAAGCAGGAAGAAATACACTTAGATTTTTACCACCGCTTACAATAACAAAAGAGGAAATTGATGAAGGTTTTAAAGCTCTTAACACCGCTATGTCTTACATTTAGTACGCTTACTTTTGCAAATGAGAAGAGTGCTACTTTAGATAGCTATATCTCTACTCTCAAAAAAGAGCAGTTTAGGTATGACTATGAGAAAAATGAGGCAGAGAGTTCAAAGCTGCGTGACTCATGGATAGCACCCTTACAACTTCGTTACAGCTACTCAAGAAGTAAACCCTTCAGCGATGAACTTCAAAATCAACAGGCTGCCATTCGCATGGATCAGCCTATCTTTCAGAGTGGTGGTATCTACTATGCTATCAAGTTTGCAAATGCCAGCAAACTCTACTCTGATTACTCCATAGATGTTGCAAAACGAAAGATGATTAAAGAGACCATAGCGCTTTTGATGCAGATAAAACAGAGCGTTTTAAGAGAGAAAGCACAAAAACTGCAGATAAAAAATGCTGAGATAAATCTAGAGCAAAAAAAAGAGCAGTATCTCAATGGACAACTAGACTCTGGTTTTTTGGATAATGCCATCATTCAAAGAAACATAGTCATAGAAGCACTCTATAATATAGAGACAGCAAAAGAGAAGCTTATCTCTAAGTTTCAAACCCTGAGTGATCTAGACTATAAACAGGCGAAAATTCCACATCTTGAACTGATTAAAAGTGAAGATTTTATCAAACACAATATACTTTTAAAACAGAAAAATGCTGCAATAGAGAAAAATCGCTACTTAACAGATGTGACAACTGCGAAGTATCTGCCTCGTGTGAATATTACAGCCGGATATAGTTGGGCAAAGGCAGATCAGCAGTTTGATCCAAATTTTCAAATCTTTAGTAATGAGTACCACTTTTATGATTATGGTGCGCGTGTCTCTATGCCTTTAGATATTAATGTCTTTCGAGATATAGAGTCTGCGAGAGTTGACTTTTTAAAATCACAGGTTATCTCACAGGATGCTAAAAGGGAACTTTCAGCACTCTTTGAACAAGTGATGCATAACATCAAAAACTACGATAAAAAGATAGCTCTCGCTAAAGAGAACATCGATATCTACACAAAACTACTTGATGATACAAAGAAGCTTTTTAAGGCTGGTTACAAAACAGAGTATGATTTAAATACCTTAGAGAACTCTTTGGCGATTGGGCATATAGATACGCAAATCTATGAGATAGATAAACAGTTAGAACTACTCAATCTCTATGAGATGTATGTAAACAGTAGGGAGTAGCATGAAATTTAGTGAGTATATGGGCGAGTGGCTCTATGGAGAAGATGGATACTACGCTACTTACAAAAATATAGGAAAAAGTGGGGACTTCTATACAGCAGTCAGCACGAGTAAATTTTTTGGTGGTACTATCGCGAAGCATATTATCTCTTTGGTAGATGAGGGGTTTTTACACTCTGATGCAACTATTTGTGAGATAGGGGCGCATCATGGATATTTTTTAGCAGATATTTGTGAGTTTCTCTACACGCTACGACCTGCACTTCTAGAGAGTTTAGAGTTTGTCATCATTGAGCGTTTTGATGCACTCCAAGAGAAGCAAAGAGAGTATTTTTATGAGAGTTTTGGAGATGTTGTTACACTCAAGCACTATAAGTCTCTAGGTGAATTAAAACGCA
Source organism: Sulfurimonas sp. (assembly GCA_027083035.1). Taxonomy (GTDB): domain Bacteria; phylum Campylobacterota; class Campylobacteria; order Campylobacterales; family Sulfurimonadaceae; genus Sulfurimonas. Next base: position 38,598 of record JALWSY010000115.1, read on the forward strand.
AAAATGCCTTTTTTATTGCCAATGAGATATTTGATGCTTTTCCATGTGAACTCTACTATAAAGGGAAGAGTGCAAGGGTTGATGGACATGAGGTACTCTTTGATGTGGATGATGCATGGGTAGAGCAGAAGGCACAAAAGTACTTTAAAGATAGAGGTGAGATAGCTGTAGGGTATGAAGTGTTTGCCAAAGAGATGGCTGATTCGTGTGATCAGTTTGAGTTTATGAGTTTTGATTATGGAGAGATGCAAGCGCGTCCCGATTTTTCGTTGCGTCTCTATACAAAACATAAGGTTTTGCCATTTTTTCTCCCTAAGGATGATGCAGAGTATATTCCTAGAGAGAAGCTTTTTAAAAAATCAGATATCACCTATGATGTCAATTTTTCTCATGTAAAAGATGCTTACGAAGAGGCTGGTGTAGCATTTATTGAACTCAAAGCACAGATGACAGCTCTTGTTGATGCGGGTATTTTAGAACTCTTGGAGATGCTCAAAGAGAGGGCAGATGAGAAGATTTATAAGCAGGAACTTGAGAAGGTAAAGATGCTTATTTTGCCTGATTTTCTGGGAGAACGATTTAAGATGATACGATTTAGAAAAAAAGTATTTAATTAAGTAGAAGTTTATCTTAAAAGTATTATTATAAGAGTAATTATAGGAGTGGTAATGTTTTTTTCAAATAATCAAAAACTAGAAGAGGAAGTAGCTACACAAAAGAGTGAAATTGTGAGGCTACAAGAGGAGATAGAGGCGCTTAAGAGTGAAAATGCTGAACTGCATAAAAAAGTGAGTTATACATCGGCAAATGAAGTAATGAATAACCTTATAAAGTCTCTCACACAGGGATTGACTGATGGGTGTGACAGAGATTTACATATGATTCAGAGTGATTTAGAGGCAAATGTCGATGCTTTGGGTGATGTAGATACAAGAAACTCTGAAAATAATGAGCATATAGAGGCTTGTAATAGTGAGATTCAAACGCTCTCTGCTACGATGGAGTCTCTACTTGAGCATATCACGAGTACATATGAACAGGTAAATACTCTCAATACAAATGTCGATAGTATTACGGATGTTATTACCCTGATAAAAGATATTTCAGATCAAACAAATCTTTTAGCACTCAATGCTGCCATCGAAGCAGCAAGAGCAGGGGAGCATGGTCGTGGTTTTGCTGTTGTCGCTGATGAGGTGCGTAAACTTGCAGAGCGTACACAAAAGGCTACAAGTGAAGTAGAAATCTCTGTGTCTTCACTAAAACAAAATACTCAAGAGGTACATGAACACTCCCAGTCTATGGAAGAACTCTCAAACCACTCAAGTGAACAGATGGTTCTGTTCCAAGAGAAGATGAATCTTCTCTCTGAAAATGCTGAAGCAATTGCGATGGAGAATAAGGACATTACTTATGCAGTATTTATGGTACTTAGTAAGATAGACCACCTTCTCTTTAAAACAAATGGCTATAAAGCAGTCTTTAAAGGAGAATCAACAGAAAATTTTGCTACAGAGAGTGAGTGCCGACTTGGTAGATGGTATAGTGAAGGAATTGGTAAAGAGAAGTTTGGTAGTTGTCCAAGCTATGCAAAAATGGCTGCACCTCATAAAGAGGTTCATGATAATATTCACAAGGCAATTAAGTGTGTGCAAGAGGGAACCTGTACAGAGAACTCTCAAAATGTGATGACCTACTTTGATGCAGCAGAGAAGGCTTCTGTGAAAGTTGTTGAGGTGTTAGAGAAACTATTAGAAGAAGAGAAAGCTATAAGACATACAAAGGCTTAGGATTTATAGAATGCAGGTGCATACAGAGTGGTTAGAACAGATTATAAATAACTCTCATATTGGGATACTTGTAGTTGATAGAGAGAGAAATAACCTCTTTGTAAATGATAGACTGTGCGAGATGTTCGGCTATACTCAAGAGGAGATTTTGAGTACCAATGCAGAGATATTTCATGTAAATCACGACACATTTTTAAAGTTCGCAGAGTTGGCTTTTGATGCAGTTTTAAAAGGGGAGCCTTTAGCAGTAGAGTATCAATTTAGGCGTGCTGATGGGTCTCTTTTTTGGGGGCATATCGCTGGTGATCCTATCGGTGCAGAGAATGAAGTGCTGTGGACCATGGTTGATATTACTCAGAGAATAGAAGCACAAAAAAAGCTAGAGGATACTAACTATAATTTAGAGCAGTATTTAGAAGCGATAGATAAGATAGGTATAGGACTTTTTGTTGTTGATGAAGATTATACAACACGCTATATGAATAAGACGATGATTTCATGGTTTGGTAATCAGATGGGAAAAACTTGTTACTCCTCTGTAGCTGGACTTACGGAACCTTGTCCCTACTGTAAACTGCCTGAAGTGATTAGTGGGAAGAAGAGGGTTTTGTATGAACCAACAACGCCTGATGGCCAATCCTTTGAGATAGTTGCTACATCCATAAAAAACTCTGATGGTACAATCTCAAAGATGGAATTTATCCGGAATGTAACCGATCAAAAAGAGGCACAAAAAAAACTGCAAGAGCAAAAGGAGAAGTTTGATTATCAAGCACATCATGACTCTTTGACTGGATTGCCAAACAGAGTGCTTTTTACAGATAGATTGTCACAAGCTATGGAGAAAGCTAAGAGAAATGATTCAAAAGTAGCACTTCTTTTTATAGATCTCGATCACTTTAAAGAGATAAATGATGCTTTAGGTCATGATATTGGTGATAAAATTTTAAAGCAAGTCTCGCAGAGACTCCAAGGGTGCATAAGAGAGGAAGATACTCTTGCTCGATTGGGTGGGGATGAGTTTATACTTATATTAGAGCATCTAGTAGATGTGCAAGATGCCTCAAGAGTTGCCACAAAAATTTTAAATGCACTCTCTGCTAGTATCACAATAGAGGGGCATACGCTCTATGTCTCTAGTAGTATAGGGATAAGTATATATCCTGATGATGGAGATACAACACAAAATCTTTTAAAGTTTGCAGACTCTGCAATGTATAAAGCCAAAAATGAGGGACGAAATAATTACCAATTTTATAATGAATCTATGACAGAACTTGCTTTTGAGAGAGTATTTATGGAAGCAAGTCTGCGAGAGGCACTTACAAAAGAGGAGTTTATTGTTTACTACCAACCTCAAATCAATGCTAGTGAAGATAGACTTATAGGTATGGAGGCACTTGTTAGATGGAAGCATCCTTCTATGGGTATAGTCTCTCCTGCAAAGTTTATCCCTTTAGCTGAATCTACAGGACTTATTGTTCAGATTGACAGATATGTGATGAAAAAAGCAATGATGCAATTGAGTCAATGGTATAAAGAGGGATTAGAACCCGGAGTCCTTGCCATGAATCTCTCTGCTTCGCAACTGCATCAAGAGGATTTTATTGAGGTGTTTGAAGCTCTTTTGGAAGAGACAGAGTGTAAGGCAGAGTGGATAGAGTTAGAGGTAACAGAGAGTCAGATTATGAAAAACCCTCAAAAGGCTATTAGAATACTACAGGAGATAAGTGCCATCGGTATTGAATTAGCAGTTGATGATTTTGGTACAGGCTACTCCTCTTTAGCATATCTAAAAAGATTTCCTATCAATAAGCTAAAGATTGATCAGGAGTTTGTGAAAGATTTACCTTATAATGAGGAAGATAGTGGCATCGTTAGAGCTGTCATAGCTTTAGCAGAAGCTTTAAAGTTGCATATAATTGCTGAGGGTGTTGAAAAGGAGGAGCAAAAGAAGTTTTTGATTGAAAACGGTTGCAAAAATATTCAAGGTTACCTCTATAGCAGACCTATAGAGGCAGACTCTTTTAAAGAGAAGTTTCTACTTTAAAGATTATCTATCATCTTCATTAACTCTTCTGGTCTGTTAGAGTTCTTGATTGCATTCTCTTTTGAGATGATGTTCTTTTGCATATACTCGATGAGTTGCTGTGTTTGTGTTGTCATCTTTGTCTCTTGCTGGTTAAGTTGCATTTGAGAGTAAATCTGGTGTACTTTATCTTCGCGGATTTGATTTTGGATGGCAGGGTTCGTGATAAGAATCTCTTGCGTAGCTACTTTTCCGCTTCCTATTCTCGGGATAAGTGTCTGTGAGATAACCGCTACAAGTGAGGAAGCGAGTTGCGCACGGATTTGTGCTTGTTCCTCTCCATCAAAAACATCAATTATACGGTTAATAGTTCCCGGTGCTGAGTTGGTATGCAGCGTTCCAAATACTAAGTGACCTGTCTCAGCAGCTGTGAGTGCAGCGCCGATAGTCTCTGCATCACGCATCTCCCCGATGAGAATAATATCTGGATCTTGACGCAATGAATACTTGAGTGCTGCTGCAAATGATTTTGTATTGCTTCCAACATCACGCTGGGAGAAGAGCGATTTGTTGTTTTTATGCACAAACTCAACAGGGTCTTCAATGGTAATGATATGACGACGCTCTGTCATGTTTATCTCATTGAGCATAGAAGCAAGTGTAGTTGACTTACCTGAACCTGTAGGTCCTGTAACTAAGATAAGTCCCTTCTCTTTTTTTACAAGTTCTTTAAAGACAGTCGGATTTCCATACTCATCAAGTGTTGGAATCTCAAGAGGAATCATACGAAAGGCACAAGCAATTCCACCGATAGTTCTGTAGTAGTTCGCACGAAAACGACCAATATTTTTGAGTTCAAAAGAGAAGTCTAGTTCATTGTTCTCTTCAAAATCTTTCTTCTGTTTGTCCTCGATAAGTGAGTATGCCATCTCTTCGATGTCATTTGCATCAAGTACTGGTAGGTTCAAGGCTCTAAGCTCTTTATCTATCCTTATTTGAGGCTCACTTCCTACTACTAGGTGCAGGTCTGATGATTTAAAGGCTAATACACTCTTTAGTAATTTTTTGATATCTAATGTCTGTTTCTCGCCACTTATTTGTCCTTCTAACTCTTCACTCATGTGAAACTCCTTATGTAATTTTCCTCATTAAAGCCTACTAAAAGTGTATCACCACTCTCAACAATAGGTCTTTTAATGAGAAGATTCTCTTTGCATAGCCACTCTGCTTGAGCGTCTGCATCAAGGTTTAACTCTTTTAGTTTTAAAGTTCTATAGGTCGTACTTCTTGTGTTAAAGAGTGTTTTTATATCTGTTTTTTTAAGCCACGCATCAATCTTTGAACAGGGTAAATTCTCTGTTTTAAAGTCAAAAAACTCATACGCTATGTCATGTTTTTTAAAAAAAGAGAGTACTTTTTTTACGCTGTCACAATTTTTAATGCCATAGATTTTTACCATCTGCTACTCTATAATCTTTGGAACTATAAAGAAATTATCTGCACTTTGTGGTGCATGGGAGAGGATGTCTTCGCTTATTTGAGGGTTAGAGTGTACGATATCTTCTCTCAGAGGTGTCGCCATATCACTCATGGCAAAGTTGTCATCAACACCAGTTGTATCTAACTCTGAGAGATTATCTACAAAACTTACAATCTCAGAGAGCTGTGTAATTATCTCTTCGCGTTTATCATCACTCACTTTTAAATAAGAGAGCTTTTCAAGCCTCGTTAATAGTGCATCATCTACTTGCATATTTCATCCTACATTTTTTTTCATCAAAGATTTTAGCATAGAAAACTTAGGTGTTTGATAAAACTTTAACAAAATATGCGATAATATTAGAAACTTATTATACAAGGATGATTTTTGAGTTTAAAAAATGATATTGAGATGGTAAAAGAGGAGCTGAATTCAGAAGAGAAATTTTTTGAAAAGGCTGTTGTTACTGAGAAGTTTGTAAAAAAATATAAAAAGCCATTAATTGGGGCGGTAGTAGCTATAGTTATCTTAGTAGCTGGAAATATTATCTATACGATGAAAGAGGAGAGCAGAATAGCAGATGTGAATGCCTTACTGACAAAGTTGGAAGCTGGTGGTAACTCTGCCCTACAATCGCAGCTGAGTGCTTTAAGCCCTGCACTTGCAGATGTTTGGTTATACTCTCAAGCAGTTGTAAAAGAGGATGTAGATACTTTAGAGAAGTTGAAGAGTTCAAAGACATTGCTTATTGGAGATTTGGCTTCTTATGAAGTGGCGCAAAATAAACAGACACTTGCTGACTTAGAGGGTTATGCAGGAAAGAGTGATGCTATTTATGCTGATTTAGCACAGGTGCAAGCAGCAATTTTACTCATGAATGAAAAGAAGGTAGAAGAAGCACATGAGAAGTTAAGTCTTATTAGTATGAACTCCCCACTCTCTCAAGTAGCAAAAGCTTTGATGCATTATGGAGTGAAGTAAGATTTTGAAGATTTGTATGAGAAGATATGCTCTTACACTCCTTGCCGGATCGCTTCTCTTTTGTGCTTGTAGTACAAAAGAGGTGTATGAGCCAAAGTTACTTGGTGATGATTGGACAAAAGTGCAAGAGTCTCAACATACTATTATAGATACCTCTTCAAATATTGCCCTTTTAGATGATGCAACGGTTTTAACAGATGAGGGTGTTGTCGGTGTAAAGATAAGTAAGCAAGATAGGGTAATATCTGCATCAGAGGAGTGGATAATTAGTGCCTCTATCGATGGAAAACTTGTTTTGGTTGATAAAAATAATCCTGAGCATATAGAGTCATTTGATTTGAAAAAGACCATAGCTTCCGTCTCTGTTTCGGGGGAGTATGTAGCAGTTGTTTTTGCAGATGATGAGATAGCTCTTTATGATTTGCACTCAAAAGAGGCGATTTTTAAAGAGCAAGAGGGAAAATCCATAGCTGTTGACTCTCGCATAGCAAATCCTCTTTTTACTCGGGGACTTGTACTCTTTCCTACACTTGATGGAAAGGTGGTGTTTGTAAATATAGCACTTAAAAAGCGACTGCGAACAGTTATTGTCTCTAGTGAAGAGAACTTTAATAATGTCATCTCTCTAAATATAGTAGATAATAAAATCATCGCTGCAACAAACTATACTATTCTCTCTATGGCAAAAAAAGAGATTCATGTAAAGTATGAGTTGCGTAATATTCTATACGATGGTGCTACTATCTACATTACAACAAAGCAGGGTGAGATACTCTCTCTAACATCTTCTCTGCAGGTAAATGCAAAGGTGAAGCTACCATTTGCACACTTCTATGCGATGACTCAATCAAAAGATAAGCTTTATATCTTAGAGAAAGAGGGGTATATGATTATCCTTGATAAAAAGAGTTTTGACTATAGTGTACATGAAGTTGATTTCGATGAGGATGGGTATATCTTTGTCTCAGGTAAGAAGTTCTATATCAACGATATAGAGATTTTAACAGAGTAGATGTCTAACGAGTTAGAGGCATTTTTAGAGTACATTACCGTGACTCGGATGCTGAGTAAAAAGAGTGTAGAAGCGTACAAAAGTGACCTTCTACAACTTGAAGAGAAATCAGCTAAACCTCTTATCTCTCTTGACTCTGACTCTCTCTTAGCTATCCTGAGTGAATATACCAACAAAAGAACACTTAACCGTAAACTCTCCTCTGTAAATGCCTTCTTTGAGTTTTGCTACAAGCAAAATTTTCATCAAAAAAGCACAAAATTTCGATTTGCAAAGATACCAAAACTCCTTCCAAAATTTCTCTCTTACGAAGATGTAAAGCATTCCCTAGCACTTATAGAGAGAAGTTCATGGATAGGAAAACGAGATTATGCACTTATCTTATTCCTCTATGCAAGTGGTGCGCGTATAAGTGAGGCACTTGAACTTTCGCGGGGTGATATTGAGGGCGAGTGGCTGAAAATCCGACACGCAAAAGGAGAAAAGGAGCGTGTAGTACCGCTTGCGAAGGTAGCCATTGAGGCAATAGATGCCTACCTTGAAGCTTGTGACTTTGAAAATGATTTTATCTGGTGTAACTACAGAGGTGGAAAACTAAGCCGCATAAGTGCTTATAAGATTACGCAAAAGTATTTGGGTGTCTCGCCCCATGTGCTTCGCCACTCCTATGCTACCTCACTCATTACAGGTGGGGCAGATTTGCGAGTTGTGCAAGAACTTTTAGGACATGCCTCTTTGATGACTACTCAAATTTATACACATATTCAAAAACAGGATTTAAAGATGACAGTAGATGTTTGTCATCCTATGGCAGCTTCTTGAGAGTTGATGCTTGCAGGTAAGGGTAAAAAAAGGCGGAAATAGTATAATAACACCATGAAAAAAGTTACTCCATTTTTAGTCGTATTTCTATTTATTGGGATCATTGTCCTACTCTTTCTCTCCCTAGGAAAGGCACAGCATATGGTTGTCATTAAAGAGGGTAATCTGCAAAGACTACCGCTGCCGATAACGCTGCACACCTATCAGGATAGCGATTGTGGTATGGTTATTGAAAATATGGACTATGTCTCAGAAGTTATAGCCCCTGATGGGAAGACTTGGTTTTTCCATGACCATGGTGGTTTTGTGCATTGGCTTGAAGATAAACCTTTTCGTGATGATGCAGTTATCTGGGTGATGAGTCGTGATACAAAAAAGTGGATAGATGGACGCAAGGCGTACTACTCTTTAAATGAGACGACACCTATGGGATATGGTTTTGGAGCCTATGAGAATAAACGAGAAGGTTTGGTAGATTTTGAGACGATGCGCTTAAGAATGCTGCGAGGGGAGACAATGAAAAACCCAAAAATCAGAAAACAGCTTCTGGGACACTAATGGAAACAGTTAATATACTCACCATCATCAGCATTGCATTTTTAGGCTCATTTGGACACTGTATCGGTATGTGTGGAGGGATAGTCGTTGCCTATTCAACTATAAAAATCGAGCCAAAAAGCTCTAAAGTTTCACAAACTATTGCCCATCTACTCTATAACTTTGGAAGAGTTTTAACATACACCATTTTAGGAGCGATTTTTGGTGCGCTTGGGGGTGTTGTACTCTTCTCAAACACAGCAAACGGAGTGCTGCTTATAGTTGCGGGTGTTGCAATGATACTCGCTGGACTCTCTTTGATGGGAAAGATTAAATTTTTAACGCTTATCGAACACTCTTTCTCCTCCTCTTCACTCTATAAAGAGAGCTTTAAAAAGATACTCAACTCAAAGTCAAATGTGAGCTTTTTTCTCCTCGGTATGCTCAATGGACTACTTCCTTGTGGTTTTGTCTATTTTTTCGCTATCACAGCAGCAAGTACGGCTGATCCTCTTTGGGGTGCTTTGGTTATGGCTATCTTTGGACTCAGTACAGTGCCTGCTATGTTTGGAATGGGTTTTCTTGCATCACTTGCAAGTGCAACAAGTTTTAGAAATATGATGATGAGTCTATCGAGTGTAGCAGTAATTTTATATGGAACTTTTACTATCTACAATGGGTATGAATATATAGCCAATCCACTCAAAACACTTAGAGATTGTCATAAATAAAAGAGAACTTTTCTAGAGAAAACTCTTTGTTCCTCGATTATCATACAAATCTCTGTAACGAAAAGCGATGAGATTTTGCATAATCGCAAAGAGTACCATAAAGTTTAAAAAGCTACTTCCCCCGTAGCTAAACATAGGAAGCGGCACGCCTACAACAGGTGCGTACCCTATGGTCATAGAGATATTTACTCCCATGTAGATAAAAATCATAAAGCTTATGGAGACACTCACTACCTTTATAAAGTAGTCCTTATTAAAGATACCGATACTCAAAAGATGTAAAATAAGAATAGCATAGAGGGTGATGAGTGCTAAGGCACCCAAGAAACCTGTTCGCTCCACAACAAAGGCAAAGATAAAGTCACTCGTAGCGATGGGTAAAAACTTCATCTGCGTCTGTGTAGCCTCCTCTTTATCATTTCCACTCCATCCGCCTGAACCAATGGCAATGATGGATTGTTGTACATGGTAGGAGGGCTTTTCGCTTAAGAAGTCATTGATACGTGTCTTTTGATAATCATGTAAAATAAAATTGTAAGCGATGGGAATAAAGAGAAGAGCAAAGCTAGCGATACTTGCCATTATTTTCCAATGGATACCTACAAAAAAGAGTACGCCAAAGCCTATAAGTAGAAGTACAAGAGCAGTTCCCAAATCAGGCTCTTTGGCGATTAGAAAAAAGGGAAGTAAAATATAAAAACTGAGTTTTGCAAACTCTTTAATCCTGTAACCTTGCAGAGGAGGAGGATTTTTGTGAATAAGGTAAGCAAGCATTAAAATCAGCGCCGGTTTTACAAACTCTGAGGGCTGGATGGTTAGATGGATAAAGGGTAATTCTATCCATCTTTTTGCACCCAAACGCGCATGACCGAAAAACTCAACAGCCAAAAGTAGTAGGATATTTCCCCAGTAGATAAAAGGAATCATCCAAGCCATACGCCGAATCGGTAAAAAGAAGACAAATACAAAGGCAAGAGCAGCCACCCCGACATAGGCAAGCTGCTTCTGTGCAAGAGCAGGAACCGCCTCTCCAATGAGCCAGTTAGAAGTTATAACTAAAGGAATGATAAGTATGATAGAAACAAAGTCAAATTGTGATAAAATACGCTTATCAAATCTCCACAAATTTATAACTCCAATTATTATAGATGACGAATTGTATCATAAAGGGCATAAAAGCAGATGAAAATAGAAGAATATATATGCGAGAGCGCAGAGCGTTTAGACACCTTTCTCGCAAAACAAATCTCTCAAACACGATCACAGGTAGCCACACTTATAAAATCAAAGAGTGTGTGGGTAGATAACAAACAGGTTGCACGCCCGGGTGTGAAGTTAAAAGCAGGGCAGAAGATACGCATTGAGTTTCCAGAACCAAAAGTGGCAGAGGCATTAGATGTAGATTTTGATGTAGAGATACTCTATGAAGATGAGGATGTGCTTGTTATCAATAAACCTAGTGGTGTGACTGTGCATCCTGCTCCAAGTGTAAAGGATGCAACGCTTGTGGATTGGCTCAAACATAAAGGCATACGACTCTCAACCATCAGCGGTGAAGAGCGTCACGGTATAGTGCATCGTTTAGATAAAGGGACAAGTGGGACAATGGTTGTTGCAAAAAACAATGAATCGCATGAGTTCCTCTCTAAACAACTCCAAGATAAAAGTATGGGGCGTTACTATATTGCTGTTATATCACCACCCCTTAAAGATGATGTGACTGTTATTGAAGGCAATATAGGCAGAAGCGCACACAATCGTTTGAAGATGGCATCAGGACTGGAGCATGGAAAACCTGCAAAAACTGTTTTTAAACAGTTGGCTTTGAGTAGTGATGAACGCATCCAGCTTATAGCCTGTAAACTCTACACAGGGAGAACACATCAGATTCGTGTTCATTTAGAGACGATAAACCGTCATATTTTAGGGGATCATATCTATGCACAAAGCCCTAAAATGGAGAAATCGGAACGCATTTTGCTTCATGCATACTTGATTTATTTTATACATCCTACTACTAAAAAGAAGATGTTTTTTCAAGCAGATTTTGATACAATTATGCACGATATAATAGATAAAAAATTTAATTTGGAGCGTTTACATGAAGTTTTGGATTCTCAGTACATTATCAACAGTTTCACTACTGATTCTTAGTGGATGTACCTCACAACCACTCCCTGCAAAAGATGCAAAGATAGATAAAACACTACCTAAGATAGAGCTTACTAAGCATGGTGTTATTGTTGATATGAAGAGTGCTGCTTTTGAGTGGAAAAGCATTTTAGATCCGCGTGTAAAAGGGATATATGTCTATAGAAAAGATCCTCAAACGAAAGAGAATCCTACAGAGTTAGAGTATCTCACAACACTAAAGAGTCGTTTTAAAACACATTTTGTAGATACATCACTCCAGCCAAACACGCAGTATGTCTATAAGTTTAGACTCTTTAGTAATGATGCAGAGGGATTGGACAGTAAAAAAATTGTAGTGACAACTCTGCCTCCTCTGCCTTCTGTCTCTTGGATACATAGCATAACAGGGATGCCTCGTTCTGCAAAAATCATCTGGCGTCCTCATATAAATGAGCGTGTAGAGACCTATATTATCGAAAGAAAAGCTCTAGATGAAGAGGAGTTCAAAGAGGTTGGAAGCGTCAAGGGAAGACTCAATGCAGAGTATATTGATGGTGATTTAGATGACAATCATATCTATTTCTATCGCGTTCGTGTGAAAACTTTTGATGATATCCTCTCAAAACCTTCAGAGGTTGTAAAAATAGTAACAAAGGCACTACCAAAGAGCATAACAAACATCAGAGTTTCTAAAAATCTTCCTAGAAAGATAGAGTTGTCATGGAGTGCATCAAAGCAGGAAGATTTTTCTCACTACAATATCTATAGATCAGAGAGTTTAGATGGTGGGTATGATCTTATCGCAAAAGTTACGACTAACAGTTATGTTGATAATGTAAATGAAGATGGAAAGAGTTATTTTTATAGAGTAAGTGTCGTTGATAAAGATGATTTGGAGAGTGTTTCAGATCAACACTCGGTACAGGGAAAAACACTTATAAGACCAAAAGCTCCTGATATGTTGAGTGCAAAACTCTTAGGAAAAGATATCAAGATTGTCTGGAGTAAAACAGATGCACGCGCACTCTCTTTTGTGGTAGAACAGAGACATAAAGAGGGTTGGTTTGATGAGAAAGTAGAAGAGTTTAGCGGTATTAAGGGTACATCTTATCTTGCTAAAAATGTAGCACCTGATAGTACATATACCTATCGTGTCTATAGTGTGGATAAAAATGGTATTCGCTCTGAGCCTAGCAATGAAGTGAAAGTTGTTACACCTGAGTCAACAGAGCTTCAAGCTCCACCACCTCAAAAACCGCTAGAAGAAGATACAGTTGATACAACACTCAAAGAGGAGCATAAAGAGGATGTTATCGCTCCAGCAGAAGATTTAGATGTGAGTGGATTGTAGAATGCCGCATCTGCATATTGAAAAATTTAAAGAGATAGAGTTTCCTGCATCATATGATGATGTAGCATTTAATTTTATAGCTGTTAACGCAAATGCTGTAGATGAAAAGCTTATCTCTGTAAGTGTTGAGGGGGAGTCCTTTTTTCTTTTGGTTAAAGAGGAAGAGAGTCGCTCTCTGCTCAAAACAGACAAGCTTACTCGTCCAGCCTCTATCTATAATGTGCATAAGGCACTAAGTGCCTATGCTAAAAAAGCAGGGCTGAATGTACTTGCGAGTAATGTACTTAGTGGTCAAAAAAATGAGCATCTTGAAAAAGTTACTGCTCTGAAAAAGATAGAGTATTTTGCCTCTAACTTTCAAACAGATAAAGAAGTACGCATAGAAGTTGGTTTTGGATCAGGGCGTCATTTGCTGCATCAAGCAGCCAATAACAGAGATATTCTTTTTATCGGGATAGAGATTCATAGACCATCCATTGAACAGGTCTTAAAACAGATAGCGATTCAAGAGCTTGATAATCTTCTTGTGCTTGATTATGATGCAAGACTCTTTATGGAACTGGTTCCGTCGAACATCGTTGGTAAAATCTATGTACACTTCCCTGTCCCTTGGGATAAAAAGCCTCATCGCAGAGTTATTAGTACCTCTTTTATCGAGGAGTCGCGAAGAGTTTTAAAAGTGGGTGGTACTTTAGAGTTGAGAACAGATAGTGAGAACTACTATGCTTACTCCTATGAGACTTTTATAGCTTTTAATAAAACAGTTCTACACATCAGTAAAAACAAAGATATTGCCGTGAGTTCCAAGTATGAAGATAGATGGAAGAGAATGGAGAAAAATATCTATGATGTGACGATGATTAACGAAGAGGAGTCTGAAGCTTTGTCTATAGAAGGTTCTTTTGATTTCGAGCCTTTTGATGCAGATGTAAAAAGAGTTTTGAGTCTGCATAAAAGTACGGAACGCTTTGAGGATGGTTTTATTCATTTTGAGAGAGTCTATCTTGTTGAGAATGGAGTGATGCTGAGAATCTCTATGGGGAGTTTTGATAGACCTGAGCATCTCTATCTTATTGTAAAGGATAAAAGTATCTCCTACTACCCAGAGTTGCCACTTAAGTCAAAAAGTAACTTAAGAGCGCATAAACATTTAGAGAGGGTGCTACATGGATAAAGTGATAATTGCAAGAGATCTCTCTCTTGCTTATTCAAAAGATGAACCTATTATTAACAAAGTAAATTTTGTCATCGACTCTGGTAGCTTTGTCTTTATCACAGGAGCGAGTGGTAGTGGTAAGTCAACACTCCTAAAGTCACTCTATGGGGCGTTAAAACCCCAGAGTGGAAGTTTAGTAGTTGCAGGTGTTGAGCTTAATGGGGTATCAAGATCAAAGCTTAACTTCTTGCGTCAGCATATGGGGATAGTCTTTCAGGATTATAAACTAATAAAAGAGTGGACTATTGAGAAAAATATAATGCTCCCTTTTATGATAGCTGGATATGATAAAGTACAACAACAAACACAACTTGATAAGCTTCTTAACCATGTACGACTTAAACATCAGGTTGGTAAATATCCTCAAGAACTTAGCGGTGGGGAGCAACAGCGTGTGGCAATGGCACGGGCGCTCTCACATACACCTGTGCTTATTCTTGCAGATGAGCCTACAGGAAATCTTGATGACTACTCTTCGCAGCTGATTTGGAACCTGCTTGAGGGAGCAAATTCGAGTGACTGGAAGGCGACGGTCATAGTAGTAACGCACCATATTCCAGAGAGCATGAGTGTTGATTATAAACACTATCATATTGAGTATGGGAGTATTCATGAAGTCACTTAAAAATCATCTCTCTCTCATTGTTGCACTTTTAAGCATTCTGTTTTCTTTGCAGACATTTATCGTTGTAGATAGGGCTATTGCATCATATAAACAGAACCTTGCAAATAACTACTCTTTAGTGGTAGTAAGTAAAAAGAGGCTGCAAAAAGATGTAATCGTCTCAAAAAATCCGCTTATTAATGAGATAAATGAGATATCACCAGATACAGTATTAAAAAAACTTGATGGAGATATGAAGAGAAAAGAGAGAGAGTTTTTAAAACTCTCCCTGCCAAAGTTTTATAAACTAAAGCTGAGTCACTACCCCTCTCCAGATGAGATAAACTCGCTTACCAAAGCTCTACTTAGAGACTCCTCTATAGTTAAAGTGGAGACTTTTTCTCGTACACATGACACTACCTACAAGTTGCTTCTGCTCTTTAAGAGTGTTATCTCGCTTTTTGCTATTTCTGTAGCGATAGTGACCATTTTGCTTATCTCCAAAGAGTTGAAAATTTGGCAGTTTAAACATAATGAACGCATGAGCATAATGGCTCTGCATGGTGCTCCTATCTGGTTGCGCTCTGCTGTACTCTTTCGCCTTGCTATTGTAGATGCTCTCGTTGCTACTTTTTTAGGATTTTTACTATTTTCCTATATCGCTTCGAGTGCGTGGATAGCTGAACAGTTTAGCTACATTGGGATAGATGTAGTTGTGTTTGATACATTTAAAGACTCGTTAATGATGTTTAGCGTCTCTATGACACTCTCTATCTTCTTAGCGACAATTATCGTTTTAGTGCATAAAGAAGAGGTATGATGCGTTTTACTCTTGTACTCTTTTTGCTCCTCTCTTTTGTACATGGCGGTACAACTGATAAGAAGATTAAAAAAACGACATCTCAGCTACATAGTTACTCAAAAAATTATGCCAAACTCAACAAAAAAATGTCGGAGACAGCAAAGGCTATTTTGAAGCAAAAAAGAGAACTGCTCAAGCAAGAAAAACTACTAAAAGCGTTAAAGAAAGAACTCTCTGAGAAGGAGTTAAGTTATAGAGATAATACAAAACAACTCAAGGGTATGCGAAAAACTCAAGCTAAACTCAAAGAGCAGCAAGACAGAATTGAAAAAAAACTGATGCGTGTTATCTCTAAGAGTGTTTCACTTTTAGTTGTATTAGATGAAGATTTTAGTGAGAATGAGGAGTCCATTATTGAGTTTGAGATTCTCAAAGAGATGCTCCAAAAAGAGAAAAAAGTTGCAAAAAAACTAAGTAAAAAGTATTTTGAAAATGCAAAAGAGGTGGATTTTTTACATCGCCACGCAAGTGCGC
>JALWSY010000116.1 GCA_027083035.1 Sulfurimonas sp.
CCAGCAGACTGCATCATCCAAACTCGGATTTACACCAAAAAAGACGATGATGATTGCCCAAACACTCTATGAGGGTGTCAAGACACCAGATGGTACATCAGGGGTTATCACTTACATGAGAACAGACTCCCTCAACCTTGCAAAAGAGGCAGTAGGTGCAGTTCGTGGTGTTATTGAAAATCGTTTTGGCAAGAAGTATCTTCCAAAAGAGCCAAAAGTCTATACGAAAAAGTCAAAAGGCGCTCAAGAGGCACACGAGGCTATTCGTCCTACTATGTTGCAGTTTACCCCAGAAGTTGCACAGAGCTTCTTAAAGGCTGATGAGATAAAACTCTATCGTCTTATCTATGAACGTTTTATGGCGTGTCAAATGGAAGATGCACGCTTTGAGCAACAAAGTATTATCTTTAAAGGTGCAGAGAATGAGTACCGTGCAAGTGGGAGAAAACTCATCTTTGATGGTTTTTATGCTGTTACAGGTGCAGAAGATAAAGATAAACTGCTCCCTGTTTTAAAAGAGGGAGACAAAGCAGAGATACAAAGTGTAAAGCCAGAGCAGCACTTTACGGAGCCACCACCGCGTTACTCTGAGGCGAGTCTTATTAAAAAACTTGAAGCGGAGGGTGTCGGGCGTCCATCTACCTATGCGCCTACTATAGCAACGCTGAGTTCTCGTACTTATGTGAGCATCGAGAAGAAACAGATTATTCCAACTGAGATGGCATTTACTGTGACTAAGATTCTTGAAGAGCATTTTGCGAACATCGTAGATATTAACTTTACAGCAACGATGGAAGAGAAACTCGATGAAGTGAGTGAAGGCAAAGTTGACTGGCAACAGCTCCTTTATGACTTTTATGTTCCTTTTATGAAACAGATCGAGGAGGGAAAAGAGAAGATTATCTCTCTCAAACTTGCAAAACCACTTGGTCGTACCTGTCCGAAGTGTGGAGAGCATGAACTCCTACTTCGCTCCGGTCGCTTTGGAAACTTTATCGCCTGTAGTGGATTTCCAAAATGTAAATATACAGAACAGTGTGATGAAGAGGGCAATGCAGTAGAGAAAAAAGAGACTACGGCAGAGGAGAAGTGTGAGAAGTGTGGCAGCGATATGATTGTAAAAAATGGTCGCAACGGTCAATTTTTAGCGTGTTCAAACTATCCTGAGTGTAAAAATACAAAAAGCATCAATGTAGAGGAGAAGAAGAGTGAGACACCATGTCCTGAGTGTGGTGGCACTATCAGTCTGAAGAACTCTCGTCGTGGACCATTCTGGGGGTGTGACAACTACCCTGAGTGTAAGTTTATCTCCAAGTTTGAACCAACTACCATTAAGTGTAAAGAGAAAGGGTGTAGTGGTGTTTTAGCACCAAGAACCTACCGAAACAAAGAGGTCTATGAGTGCGTGAAGTGTAAAGCACGTACACCAAAAGAAGAGATAGAGGGTAAATAGTGAAAATCGGTCTCCTCTCAGATAGCCACTCAAAAGTAGCAGAGGCGAAAAATGCCATTGAGACGCTCATAGAGAATGGCGCTGAGTTTATTATTCATGCAGGGGATATCTGCAAATATGAAACATTAGAGATACTCAAAAACTGTGGCAAGCAGTATATTGCCGTCTATGGGAACAATGATGCAGCTCTTGTGCAGTATCACAATGAGTTTAATCTTGTGCAAGAACCCTACTACTTTAAACTTGCAGAGACAAAGTTTAAACTTATGCATCTGCCATTTTATATGACTCCTGATGCAGAAGTAGTTATCTCTGGGCATACCCATATGTTTCACTCCGAATTTAAAAAAGGGACACTCTTTTTAAATCCCGGTGAGATATGTATGCGTAACAAAGATGCTGTTGAGTTTTCTATGCTTGAAGTAACACCCAAAAAGTTTGAGGTCACTTACTATATGCAGACAAAAAAGAAACTCAAAAGTAAAGAGTTCTCATATAAAAGGAAAAAATAGTGTCAAAGAAGATTTTTTTATGCTCTATCTGTAACATTAATAGCGGTACCTGTCTTGAGGATTGTAAATTTTGCTCACAGAGTGTACGCTACAAAGCAGACATAGAGCGCTATAAACAAAAAGATATGGAGTTGATAAAGCAAGAGGCTGTTGCAGCACGAGACAATGGTGCTTTGGGGTTTTGTCTTGTCACGGCCGATAAAGGACTCAATGATAAAACTTTGGATTTTGTTTGCAGGGTAGCTAAAGAGGTACAGAGTGTTGCACCGGAACTGCGTCTTATTGCCTGTAATGGAACAGCAACCTTGGAGCAACTACTCACACTCAAAGCTGCAGGTATCAAAGCCTACAACCATAACCTAGAGACAAGTGAGTCTTTTTATAAAAACATCTGCACCACACACCCTTGGAGTGAGCGTTATGAGACCTGTGAAAATGTGAACAAAGCGGGACTTGTACTTATAACCGGTGGTATCTTCGGACTTGGTGAATCTCATGAAGATAGAGTCAGTATGCTCGCTTCCCTTGCATCACTCAATCCTACCTCAGTACCCATCAACTTCTACCATCATAATGAAGCTCTGGAGTTACAACCAAATCCACTTACAACAGATGAAGCACTCGCGCTTATCAAACTCACGAGAGACTCCATTCCAAATGCCGAGCGTATAATGGTAGCAGGTGGGCGAGAGCTTATGTTTGGCGAGAGACAAAATGAGATTTTTGATGCTGGAGCTAACTCCATCGTTATAGGAAACTACCTTACAACCTCCGGTCGAGCTATGCACAAAGATTTAGAGATGCTAGATGCTTTACATCTAGAAGTCGCCACAAAAGTTCAGTAGGAGAACGGGGGAATGAGTGATAATATTACACTTATTGTAACAATATCACTCATTATTATATTCTCTCCCTTTTTTGCACGCTTTTTAAAACTTCCTACCACTCCAATAGAGATGATTTTAGGCTCTCTACTCGGGTATGTAGGCTTTTTGCACGATGAACACCTTTTTGATCTTGTTGCGGAGTTTGGATTTTTATATCTAATGTTTATTGCTGGAACAGAGATTAATCTTAAAAATGTACTCAATACACCCCATAGCATCATCAAAAAAGTCTTTCTCTATCTTATGATTTTATATGGAATGTCCATTCTTTTCTCTCTGCAGTTCTCACTTGGAAAAGTCTTTATGGTTCTGCTGCCGCTTATCTCTGTCGGACTTGTTGCGGCACTCTCTAAAGAGTATGGGAAAACCCCATGGCTGAGTATGTCGATGACTGTTGGTGGTATCGGGGAAGTTGTGAGTATCGTCATCTTAACTATTACCTCTGCAACTCTAGAATCTGGTTTTGGCTTAGAACTTTTTGAGAGTATTATGGCACTACTATTTTTTGTGCTTATAATGTTTCTTATCTTTCGCTCTATGCAGTTACTCTTTTGGTGGTTTCCTCGCGTTTCTACCGCTCTAATGCCACATGAAGATAATAAAGAGCAGGATATTCGTCTGAGCATGGGAATATTTTTTCTGCTTGTAGGCGCTATGCTCTATCTGCATTTAGAACTCGCTTTTGGAGCCTTTCTCGCCGGTATCTTCATTCCAACTTTTTTTGAGCATAAACATGAACTTCCAGAAAAACTTGCCTCTTTCGGGTTTGGATTTTTGATTCCTATCTTCTTTATTCACATTGGAAGTTCCTTTCATCTTGATGCACTCTTTATGGATGGCTTGATAGAAAAAGCGCTTATGATAACAATAGCTATGGTTTTTATGAGACTTATTGCTTCACTTGTTTTTATTCAAGAGTTAGGGGCTATAGACGCCATTCTTATGGGACTCTCTCATGCCATGCCTCTCACACTTCTCATCGCAATGGCAACACTCGCTTACTCAGCAAACTCTATAGATTTACTCCACTACTATGCCTTTATCTTAGCGGCACTTTTTCAAGTTATTAGTGTTATGATTATAATAAAACTTATCAATATTTATAAAGCCCATTCAATAGAGACAAATTAATTTTGTTATTTTTAAGCATATAAGCTTAATTTTTTACTTTATCTGTTACAATGTAACACTTTTTTGCTAGGTTTTACTTATGGATACAAATTTTAATGTACTTATAGTTGATGATGTTGTTGATAACATTCAAGTAGCTATGAATGTACTGAAAGAGGAGAACTATAATCTCACCTTTGCACTTAGCGGTGAAGAAGCATTAGAGCTTATCAAAGAGAATAAGTTTGATCTTATCTTACTTGATATCATGATGCCCGGACTTGACGGCTTTGAAGTGTGTGAGATTTTAAAAGAGAGTAGCGTCACTAAAGATATCCCTGTTATTTTTTTAACTGCAAAGACAAATATCGAATCGATTTCCAAAGCTTTTGAGATAGGTGCTGTTGACTATCTTATCAAGCCATTTAATCCTGATGAACTTTTAGCAAGAGTTAAAAACCACCTTGAACTTTATCGGGCAAAGATTATTTTAGCACAAAACAACCTCTCTTTAAAAGTAAAAGCAAAAAGAGAAAAAGAGCGTCTTATGAGTGAGTTAGAGCAGACACAAAGAGAGATTATCTACATCTTAGCCGAGCTTACTGAAACTGTCTCTGATGAAACAGGCAAACATATTAAACGCGTTGCTAATATCTCTCGTCTTTTAGCACACTACCATCCATCACTTCATGAAGAGGATGTCATGACAATCTATCACTCCGCACCTATGCATGACATCGGAAAGATAGCTGTAGATCAGCAGATACTCCATAAACCGGCAGCCCTTACAGATCAAGAGTTTGAGATAATGAAAACACATACAACGCTTGCACATAACTTTTTAAAAAATAGTGATAGAAATATCATTAAAGCAGCAGATATTATTGCAATGGAACATCATGAAAAGTGGGATGGAACAGGTTATCCAAGAGGACTGAAAGGTGAAGATATCCATATCTATGGTCGTATTGTAGCACTTGCTGATGTCTTTGATGCACTCACTCACAAAAGAGTTTACAAAGAGTCTTGGAGCATTAATGATACTGTTGCATTTATTAAAAATGCTTCAGGAACTCATTTTGACCCTCAACTTGTCACCATATTTTTTAATCATGTAGATGAGTTCGTTGCTCTTTTAGAGGAGTAGCTCCTATGTTGCGTTCGCCCCTCGTTTTATTTATACTCTCTTTACTCTTTACTCTTCCATCCTTGGCTCAAGATGAGATAAAGATAAAGTTTACAAATAAAGAGCGAGCATGGCTAGAGAACAAGCCGCAAATTCGCTACGCTTATGATCCTGACTGGGCGCCATTTGAGTGGAAAAATGATGTGGGAGTACATACGGGCATACTCGCAGATTTATTACAAATAATCCAAAAGAGAAGTGGTATCTACTTGATTCCTGTAGCAAGTAAGACTTGGGCAGAATCTGTAAAATTTGTCAAAGAGGGCAAAGCAGATATGTTTAGTGGTGTCGTAGAGAATGCAGAGCGGCGAGAGTATCTCAACTTCACCTTTAAGAGTATCTATGATTATCATGCAGTTATTCTCTCTCGCGTGGATGATGCAAGTGATTATACTCATTTTAATAGACTCAAAGATAAAACAATAGCCATCACAAAACAAAATGCTCTCTCAATGCACTACCAACAGCAGTATCCAGATTTTCACTATCTTGTTGTTCAAGGAACACGCGCTGGCATGGATGCACTCTTAGAGCATAAAGCAGATATTTTTTTAGTAAATCTTCCAACTGCAAAATATTTCATCAACAAGTATCATCTTACAAATTTAAAAATTGCACATCAACTCAACTACACCTTTCATCTGAAAATAGCGCTTGCAAAGCGTATTTCACCGGAAGCTCTCACCATCATAGATAAATCCCTAGGCAGTATTACCCAAGAGGAGCTAAATGATATCTTTGTAAAGTGGACAGAGATTCAAGTGAAGGAGAAGTTTGATTATAAACTTCTGATAGAAATTTTAGCTGCTATTGCAGTTTTTGTTCTCTTTTTACTCTACCATAACCGCAAACTACACACACTTGTCGAAGAGAAAACTCTTGAATTGCAAGAGGCGCTTAGCCACCAAGAGGAGTTGGTTGCACAAAGAACAAAAGAGCTTGTCCAAACAGAACTCAATCTCGAAAATGCTACCAACGCTATCTCTGATGCTATCTATCACAAAGATTTGGAGTTTCGTTACACTTGGGTAAATGATGCATTTTGCAAGTATGCACATTTGAGCCGAGAGGAGATTATCGGCGAGAGTGACTTTGATATTTTTGATGATGAGATAAGTATCAAGTCTAGTTTTCAAGATGCCAAACTTGTAGAGGATGGAGAGAGCATCTACTTTGAAGACAGGGTGCAGAGTCCTATTGGAAAAACCATCTATATCTCTGCACAGAAGCATCTTCTTAAAGATATTGAAGGTAAACCTTACGCTATTGCAGGGACTATCAGCGATATAACCATCCAAAAAGAGACAGAGATAGAGATACGCAGACAAAAAGAGTTTGTGCAGACACTTATAAACTCTCAAGAGCAGCTTATTATCACTACCGATGGAGAGAAACTTATTAGTGTTAATGAAACCTTTCTAGATTTTTTTGCAGTTGATTCACCTACTGATTTTGAGAGGGAGTATGGATACAAGTGTGTCGCAAAATCCTTTTGTACAACGGCACCACAAGGGTATCTACAAGAGAGCATGGAGGGAGAGAATTGGCTTGATTATATCATCTCACGCTCCTATAATAATGAAGTTCACAAAGTGATGATACAAAGAGGTGAAACGAACTTTATCTTCTCTGTCACAGCAGCAAAACTACCGGGAGGCGATGCTATAAAATCTGCAGTTTTTACAGATATTACAGAACTTGAGAGAGCAAAAACTCTAGCAGAACTTGCCAATAAATCCAAAAGTGAGTTTTTAGCCAATATGTCTCATGAGATACGCACACCAATGAATGCTATCATAGGATTTAGTGAGCTTTTAGATGAGCAGATAGAAGATAAACGACTCAAACAATTTACTCATACCATCCAATCTGCAGGGCATACCCTCTTAGAGCTTATCAATGATATTTTAGATATCTCTAAAATAGAAGCAGGCAAACTTAAAATCGAAAAAGCACCAACAAATCCTTACCATCTCATAGAGGATACGGCAAATATTTTCTCCTTAAAAGTACAGGAGAAAGGTTTAGATTTATTTATTGACATTGATAAAGTCATCCCTGAAACTATTATTATAGATGAAGTACGTATTCGTCAAATTTTACTCAACCTTATCGGCAATGCCGTCAAGTTTACACATAAAGGAAGTATCAAAATAGCTGCCAAAGCTACACAGATAAACGATATAAGAAGCACTATTGATTTAGAGATTTCTGTTTCAGATACAGGCATAGGTATTAAAGAAGATCAGCTTCAAAAAATCTTTCAAAGTTTTGAGCAACAAGATGGTCAAGATAACAAAGAGTTTGGAGGTACGGGTCTGGGTTTGAGTATATCAAAAAAACTTGCACATATGATGGGTGGTGATTTAAGTGTAGCGTCTGTTGTCAATAAGGGTGCCACCTTTACTCTTACTTTACCAAATATAAATATCTCCTCTATAATCGTCGAAAAAGAACAGAAGAAAAAGAAGTTGGAGTACACCTTTAAACCAGCCACTATCCTTGTCGTAGATGATATTCAAAATAACCGAGAGCTAGTGGAGCAAAACTTTAAAGATACCGACATTAGATACCTAAGTGCCAAAAATGGAAAAGAGGCGACAGAGATAGTTTCCAAAGAGAAGATAGATTTGATACTTATGGACATTAGAATGCCAGTTATGGATGGATACAGAGCATCGGAGATTATCAAAAAAAGCAAGCCAAAACTACCTATCATAGCGCTTACTGCTTCTGTGATGCAAGATGAGTTTGAAAAGATAAAAGATGAAAACTTTGATGGTTATCTTCGTAAACCTATCTTAAAAGCAAATCTTTTTGAAAAACTCGCAGAGTTTCTTCCTTACGATATCGTTAAAGAGGATGATAAAAGAGAAGAGAAGAGAATAGTTCTCTCTGAAAAAACAAGAGAGCATCGCTCACAGATTCTAGAAAAACTGCAAGGAGAACTACTTGAAGAGCATACAAGAGTCTCTAAATCAAATAATATGAATCACACCAAAGAGTTTGCACAACACTTAGAAGCGTTGGCTAATGAGTATGAGATAAACTCACTTACAGAGTATGCAGAAGCTTTGAAAGATGCTACTGAAATATTTAACATTATGGAGATTAAAAAGCTTTTAGACTCTTATGAGAGTGAGATAGAAAAACTCTCTCTCGCTTAAAACTACTCATTCTTCTCCTGTATATAACAGGCTATGGCATACCCATGATTAAGCCCTAGGGCGATAGAGCCTCCTGATTCTTGAGTGATGTCTCCTGCTACGAAAAGACCGGGTACATTTGTCTCGTAGTGAGCATCATGAACGGGTTTGCCATCCTCCTCCTTAATGCCAGAGCTTGCAAGAAAGGCAGAGGGAGTAGTGCCTCCAATGGCATAGATAACTCTATCGTACGTTTGCGGCTCTCCTTCACTAAAGATAACTTTCACACGACCATCGTCATCTTCAAGACCAAGAATATTTATCCCTAAGATTGGCTCTACCTCTTTGTGCATAATAGCATTAGCAATATTTGTCTGATTGGTTGGGTTTGCACGGCGGAAAGTCTCTCTTCTATAGCAGATTGAGACCTCATTTTTCTCACTTAAATCCACGGCATACTCTACGGCACTATCACCACCACCTACTACTAAAATTTTCTCTCCTTCGCCACAACCATCAAGGGTATAACCTATCTTTTTTCGTACGGAAGGAGGTATCTTATAGCTAGGTTTGTTTGGTTTTCCCATACGACCGATAGTTACAACAACATACTTTGCCGTAATACTTCCTCCAGCCATAAAGACCTCAAAACCATCCTCTAACTTCTCTATCTTCTGCACCTCTACATGTGTTTTTAGCTCAACTGAGTGATTTTTGAGTATCTCATCAAAGAAGTCCAAGGTACTCTCTTTTGTTCCATCAACAAAATAGATACGCCCATCAAGTTCAACCTTTTGTCCCTTCCAATCTACATCTACCCGTTTATTATCTTTGTAATATTTACGAATAGTTGCATTATGATTCTCATCTTTTTCTAAAAGAACAATATCTCTCACACCCTGCAGATAACTCTCAACTGCTGTTGCAATCCCTGCAGGTCCTGCACCTACAATCGCCAGCTGATACATATGACTCATAAAAACTCCTTCGTACAAAAATCTATTCTCAAGTCTAGCATAAGTTAGTAATTTTAGTATATAATTGAGCCATGTATTATGTAATAAAAAAACAAATTAATAAACTTCCGAGTACATTTATAGGATTTGCAGCAAATAAATATATAGCTTCAAAAAAAAATAAACACGTCATATTTCTCTTTTTACAAGGCGAGAAAGTCATACGAAAATGGGTAAAACTTGATGAGATAATACTTCTCACAGAAGATAAAGAGTACTTCTTAGAGGTAATGCAAAAGTTTAAGAAAGTCGAAGCAGAACAACAAAAACTTGTAGATGAGGCACAAAAAAATCTAGAGAAGAGTATGACAAACTTCACAGAGACTATGTATGCTCAGATTCATGAGTATGAGGAGATAAGAGACTCAAGTGATGTCCCAGATCTGCTCAAGAACCTCCTATGACTACCCTAATTTTTCGGGAAACTGCATCATAAACTTCTGTAGTTTTGGAGCAATAACCACTTGACAGTACCCTTGTGATGAGTTTTGTGCATAGTAGTTTTGATGGTATGCTTCTGCAGGATAGACCGTTGGAAGGGGACTTACTTCTGTTACTATTGAATCACTATAGTTGCCTTGATTTCTTTTAATCGCATCTTCGATTATCTCTTTTTCCTGCTCTGAAGCATAATAGACTACCGAGCGATATTGTGTCCCCCTATCAGCACCTTGTTGATTGGGTGTTGTTGGATTGTGTACAGCAAAGAAGATATCTAAGAGTTCACTTCGTGTGATAATCTCTGCATCAAAACTGATATCTACAACCTCAGCATATCCACTCACACCAGTACAAATCATCTCATAGTTAGGATTTGCTCTCTTCCCTCCTGCATAAGAGCTTACAACACTAAGTACACCTCTCACATTTTGAAAAACTGCCTCCATACACCAAAAACAGCCTCCACCTAAAACTAATTGCTCTCTTCTCATATAAAACCTCTCTTTTTTGTCCAATTATTACACAATTATCTTATCATATATAACAAATAGAGATTTATATTATAAAATTAAGTATTACTACAAATAAAAAGTCTTATACTTAACTGACTTTATCAATTGGAGTAAATATGAATACATATCTTAAACAGAGTCTTGGCACACTTTTTTTTATCTCACTCTCTTTTTCTCTTCTTCATGCACAATCCTCACAGAGTGTAGTAAATATACATATGCCAACTGTTCCTAAAGCCCCAAAAGTTACCGTAAAAGTTCCAAAAGCACCTATAAGTCCCTATATAAATACAACTGGAGATTATAAAACAAATGAACAGATTGTAAAAGAAGCAACTTCACCTAAAGTTGTCAAATTTAGCAATCATGTAGCCCCAAAACTCCTTCCAACTGTTGATAGCCCAGATAAGATTGCTCTTGTTGGAGATGTAAAAAATGGGCAAGTAACTGCTTACCTTCTTGCACCCTATCTCCATGCAAGTGATGTTGTAAAAAAACTGAAATCTCTTGGATTTTCCGTCGTTACTACATATAAAGTGGATAAGAAAGGGCGCATAGAGAGTGTGGTTTTTACAAATGAAGAGCTACAAAAACTCGCCGCTAAAAAATCGAGAGGTTTTGCAGCTACACTTCGTGTAACTATAGACAACAAAGAAAAACTTATAAGCATTACAAACCCCCTTTACATCCTCTCTGCTTTTATGCAAGATGATTATGATGCAAAGGTAGCACAAGAGCTGCTAGAAAAAATCCGTAATGGCTTTGAGGGTATCAAAAATTCCCACGAAGAGTTAAAATTTGCAATGCTGAAGCGGTATCAGTTTATGGCAGGGATGCCAAAGTACCAAGATATGCGAGTCATAAAAGAGTTGCCAAATGAGACACTTTTAAAGAATGCTAAAAAATCAAAAAAAATTGTCTTTACGCTTCCTCTTGCAAATGGTGCTACGCTCCTCGGGGTAAAACTCTCTAAGCGCACGAGCAAATTTATCAAAAAGACAGGGTATCAAAACGCAGGACTCCTTCCATACCCTGTTTTAGTAGAGGACAATAAAGCAAAAATACTCGATCCGAAATACTACATAGCCATTATGTACCCGATGCTCAAAATGTCACAGTTTATGAAAATAGCAACAGTTCCGGGGGCAATCGAGAAGGATGTTGATAGAGTTTTTCGCTAACTCATGCCAAAAATAGATAGCCAGCAATTCTACTCTGCAGCTATTAAAAAACATGGTATCTCTGCGCAAGGTCTCAACTGGAGAAGCAAAGAGAGCCAAGAGATTCGCTTTTCCCAGATAGACAAACTACTTCCAAAAGATTTAACCCGCTACACACTCGCAGATGCGGGGTGTGGATTTGCAGACTTTTACACCTTTTTAAAGAGAAAAAACAGACTCCCGCAGAAATATCTTGGCATAGATAACCATAAAGAGATGTGTAAGATTGCACAAAAAGCTACAAAACAGAAGATAGTTCAAATTGACATCCTCAAGGAGGAACTGCCATTTTATGATTATTATATCTGTAGTGGAGCATTAAATATTTTAACATCTTTTGAGACACACCTCTTTATGCGAAACTGTTTTAAAAGTGCAAAAAAAGCCTTTATATTTAATGTACTCTATGGAGAGAAGCAGAGCGAGACCTACAACTACCTCTGCAAAGAGAGCATAGAGAAGATTGCCAAAAGTTTAGGTGTAAAAGAGGTTGTTTTTCAAGAGGGATATCTCCAAGGAGATATCACAGTTGCTTTTTTTAGATAAGCTATTTCACTTTCCCAACTTCATAATATTTTCGTAAAAATCTATCAAGAGGATAGATAAGCTTATACATTACAGGAACAACGAGAAGTGTAAGGAGCATTGAGCTTAAAAGTCCCCCTATCACAGCGATAGACATAGGCGCTTTTGTCTCGCTTCCTAGCCCATCACCTATGGCAAGTGGCAGCATAGCAAAAACCATCGCAACTGTAGTCATCAAGATAGGTCGCAGACGCTTCTCTCCTGCTTCTATAAGCGCTGCATCACTATTTTTGCCTCGCTCTATCGCAGCATTTGCAAAGTCCACAAGAAGCACGGCATTTTTTCCTACCATACCCATCAGCAGCATAAAGCCTATCATCACAAAGAGACTAAACTGCAATCCCGAGAGATAGAGTGCTATCATAACACCAATGATGCTTAGCGGAAGTGCCATCATAATGATAATAGGCTGAATAAGGGACTCATACAAAATAGCAAGGATGATAAACATCAAAATCACACTCATCCCTATCGCAACGCCAAAAGCTTTTCCCGTTTTTTGCATCTCCTCAGCAAAACCGGTAAATCTGTAGGTAACTCCCTCTGGAAGCAAGCCATCAATAGCATCACTTACATAGGATACTGCTCCCCCAAGATCTAATCCAAAGAGATCAGAATAGATGGTTATCTGTCTCTGTCTGTCAAAGTGATTGATAGAACTCATCGCTTTTGTATGCGTAAAGGTTACTAAACCATCAAGATAAACTAAAGAGCCATCCGATGCGCGCACCTGTAGTTTTTTAATATCCTCTACACTCACTCTGTTTGCATCATTAAAGCGAAGCGTAATGTTATACTGCTTTCCATACTCCTCTAAGTAAGATATCTCAATGTCACTTGAAAATGCAGTTGCTATCGTCTCTGCTATCGCAGATGCACTCACCCCGTAACGGTTGGCATTTTGTCTGAGGATATTTATCTCTACTTCTGGTTTCATGGCATCAAGATTTGTGTCTATATCTACAAAGCCTTGCTTCTTCGCCATATAGGCTATAAGATTCTCTTTTGCCTTCTCAAGTAAATCAAAAGAGTCCGATTTCAAAACAATCTGAAAAGGTACAGAAGCACCCGCACCTTTAATGCCCGGAATAGCTGCTGCAGTTATAAACATCTTCTTAGAAAAAGGTTTGAGTCGTTCTCGAAGATTTTGTGTTACCTCCTCTTGGGAGAGGGAGCGTTGCTGCTTTGGAATTAGCTTCACATAGATAAGTGCCTTATGCTTCTCTCGTGATGCCGTATAGCCAATGTTGAGCGTAGTATAGGCTACATTTTTATCCTCGTGGATACTTCTCTCTACCTCTTTTGACTGGCGTATCATCTCTGAGAGGGAGATATCTGCATCTGCTTTTATCTTCACCTCTAACTCTGACTTATCCTCTTTTGGGATAAAATCCATCCCTATCTTTGGAAAAAGACTCAAAGAGCCAAAAAAGATACCAAAAACAACGATGAGCGTCACTATCTTAAAACGAAGCACCCCTCGTAAGATAAGCTCATATATCTTCTCGAGTCCAACAAAAAATGGCTCTGTGAAGTTATAAAAACGACTCTCTTTTTTATGCAGCACTCTCGCACTTAAACTTGGGATAAAACTTAGAGCAATCGTGTAGGAGATGATGATGGCAAAGGCAACTGTCATAGCAAAGGATTCAAAGAACTTCCCTACGATGCCACTCATCATGGAGACAGGAATGAAAACAGCCAAGAGCATAGCGGAGATAGCCATAATGGTAAATGCCATCTCTTTTGTTCCCTCTACTGCCGCCTCAAGCCGACTCATACCCGCTTCCATCTTCTTGTATATATTTTCAATGACAACTATTGCATCATCTATGATAATCCCTATGGCAAGTGTAAGTCCGATAAGTGTCATCTTGTTAAGCTCAAACCCCATAAAGTCCATCAATGCAAAAGTCCCCATAATAGAGGTTGGGATAGAGAGTGCAGAGACTAGGGTAATCGTCACATTTCTTAAAAATACAAATACTATAATTGCTGCTAGTATCGCACCATAAATAAGGTCAAACTTTACATCTTCGAGTGAGTTGATGATAAAAGGGGAGGTGTCATTTAAAACCTTTACCTCAAATCGCTCTCCTGCCAACTTCTGTAACTCTGGAACAACATCCTTGACTTTTTGCACGATATCTATGGTATTTGTTCCAGAGATTTTTTGCACCTCTAACATCACACCTTCAACCCCATTGTAAGATGCATAACTCTTTGCATCGCTGAGGCTATCTTTTATAGTAGCGATATCTTTAAGGCGAATATCATCTTTAATGATGATATTTTCTAACTCCTCAATACTCAATGCATCAGAGCGTGTTTTAAGAATAAACTCTTTCTTGTCGTTGATGAGCTTTCCACCGCCTATTTTGAGGTTTTCTCTCTTTATAATGCCATTTAGCTCTGTTATAGTGATAGCATATTTATTAAGCAGACTTGGACTTGGAAATATCTTTATCTCTCTGTCTCTGTAGCCGATGATATTTACTCCACCAACACCCATAATCTTTTGAAGTTTTGGTTTTACCTTCTCATCTGCAAAGAGCATCAAGTTCTCTACTGTGTCATTTTTTGCCGTTAAAAAGATATTTACTATAGAAGCACCACCGATATCGAGCTTACTGACAAGGGGCGTCTTTGCATCATGAGGCAGTAGCACGGCAGATACCTTGTCTCGAACATCATTAGTTGCTTCGTTAATATCTCGCTCTAAAAAGAACTTAATAGTAACAACACTCACGCCCTCACTACTTGAAGAGATGATGCTATCTATCCCCCCAATGCTAGAGACGGCCTCTTCTATCTTGTCTGTTACCTGAGACTCCATAGTCGCTGCTTCTGCACCGGGGTATATCGTCTTTACCGTAACAAGCGGAAAGTCCACATTTGGAAAGAGTGCTGCACTCATCGATTTGTAACTCATCAATCCAAAAATGATGAGAGAGACAACATACATAAGTGTTGTAATGGGTCTATTTATCGCAAACTTATACATAATCTACTACTTTTGTCTATCAGGGACTATAATATACCCATCACCAAAAAGACCTACTAAAAGATCTTTTGCTTCTACTTCAGCCTCTATCTTTCTGTTATGCGTGTTTGCAGATGGGTATATCTTGGTAATCACCCCGCTGCGAACCTTGGCATCACCATCGATTTTGTATCGAAATATATCGCCTACTTTTACTCTGTTGTAGTATTTTTGATCAAAAGCAACGATTAACTTACGCGCACTCTTACTCTGAATCTTATAGACTGTTTTGAGTGAAACCCCGCTGACAGTATCGCCCACCTCTATATCTTTAAAGTAGATAACCCCATCAAAGGGTGCTTTTAAAAATGTTTTTTCATAGATAGCCTCTTGATACTTCAGAGCATTTTTAGCACTCTCATACTTCAAAGCAAAGATATCAAACTTACTTGCATCTATTAACTGCTTGACCTTCTCTTGACGCTCATAATCTTTTTTTGCATACTTCAGCGCTGTCTTTGCACTCTCTACATTTGCTTTTTTGTCATCATTTGCCAAGATAGCCAAGATATCACCTTTTTTTACACTTGTAGCGATCTCATAGTTTACCTGTTTTACTATGCCTCCTGCATCAAAAGCCAGAGAGGCACTCTTTGCTGCTTTGACATTAAATGTTGCATATATTTCACTTGCACCTAAAGAGATTACCAAACCCATTAATCCTAAAATTATCTTATTCACTTAAATACTCCCTTAGTTTTTTTCCATTGTAAAAGTAATACAGAGCATACGCTAACTCTAAATTATTTAAAGCACGCTCATACCTCGCCTTCGCCTCTGTTTGTGAGGAGAGGGCATCAAGATAGACTACATTATCCACTATACCTGAGTTATATTTCTTTGTTATCGTCTTGAGTGCGCTGCTCGCTGCTTTGAGCGCACTTTGAGAGCTTTTGATGTTTAACTCCGCTGTTTTAATACGCTCTCGTGCCAACTCCTGCTGCACTCTCTGCTCTTTACTTTGATATGCTATCTTCTCACGAAGCGCATCAGCTTGCAAGATAACTGCTCGCTTTTTTTCACTTAAAAGATCAAAGTCATAAAGCCTGACATTGAGCGTAGCTAAAATCTCATTTTGGTGCGTGAGTTGTTCAATGGCGATATTGCCAAATGTAGGCTCATCTG
>JALWSY010000117.1 GCA_027083035.1 Sulfurimonas sp.
CCAAGGGCATAGAGTGAGAGCATCTTTTTTTCAATCTCATCTGTCATAGTTGTTTGATTTTTCTTGACGATTTGAGGCTCAAAACTTCCGTTTCGATCTCGTGGAACATCGAGTTCAAACTTACCGTAATCACTTTTCATGGTCTTGGTAGTAAAACCATTTTTACGGTTTTTACTGAGATCTTGGGCTAGGTGAGAGTCTATCTCTGCTGCAAGTGCAGCTTCTGTGAGTTGTTTGATAAGGGAACTGAGTGCTCCATCAGCACCACCAATTCCTTTACCTGCTTTAATATCTTGAGCAAATTGCTCAACATCTACTTCTATCTTCATGTGTCTTTCCTTGGGTATTTGTTATTTTACCCGATTGACACAGATTTTTGAACGGTCCCCCTCTCTGGTACCACACCATTTAAATGAAGCATTTACTCCTCAACAAATCCAAAATCTTCATCATCGCTGCTGCGCTGTGCATCTACGATATCTTCGATAAGCTCTTGACACTCTTCTTCATCCATTTCACCACTTTTAATATCTTCTAAGACATCTTCCAAGTCAGCTTTAAACTCACGAAGCTCCTCTATCTCCTCTTTTGCATCCTCACTTGCCTCTTTATTATCAGCTATCTCTTCAAAAATTTCATCTAACCTATCATTAATATCGGGAATAACACTCTTATTAATCAACTCTTCTAGTTTTTCTGCTTGTGACATTGTCGCACCTTTACATATATTTTTGGAAGTATACTATTTTCTAGCTTTATCATTATTTTTTATTCGGTATAATCATTTAATCTGACCTTACGCACTAAACATATATCTGAGTGGTATAAGTTGCATTCAAGTTCAAGGCAGGAGGATGCAGGAGCTACTAGTAGCTAAATTGTGTGCAAATTATACCATCCCTTTGGGACAAAAAGATAAAGCATTACCTGTGGCGTTAGAAAACCTCCACCGTAGCTAAGGCCTACGCTGGAGAACTTCCGCCTTGCATCTAATGCTTTATCTTTTTGCTCGGATATATGTTTAGTGCGTAAGGTCAGATTTAATCTTAAAATCCAAGGGTAGTCTATGCTAAAAAACTACAGTTTTAAAAACATTGGAAAGTTTATCTTTATGATTGAACTTGGTCTGAAATATATCCATGTCTTTAAAAAGACATTTTTTCATCCCTCAATTACTCTCAAACCTGCCTATGAAGAGTTATCTAAACAGAGACAAAACTACTCTAAAGAGGTTTTAGAGTTTTTAAACATCGAAGTAAAAACCATCGGCTCCTTGCCAGATGAAGATAAAATTCTCTATGCTATCAACCATCGCTCTCTGCTTGACATTATTATTATGGAGTCTGTCTTTGCATCAAAAAATAAAAATGGTACATGGATAGCAAAACAGCAACTCTTTGACTCTCCTATCTATGGAAAATTTTTTGAGTA
This sequence comes from Sulfurimonas sp., assembly GCA_027083035.1. Classification (GTDB taxonomy): domain Bacteria; phylum Campylobacterota; class Campylobacteria; order Campylobacterales; family Sulfurimonadaceae; genus Sulfurimonas. The sequence goes on from JALWSY010000117.1 coordinate 1,432, forward strand.
TAGCGGGTGTATTAGTGTTGACTTAGAAAACAAAAGAGGGCTTCTTACATTTTTCAAAACCATTAAAAAAACCTTTGAAAAGGTAAACAACATGAACATCTATATGTTTCCAGAGGGTGAGCGTTACAATGGAGAGGGCATTACCACTTTTCAAAGCGGCGCAAGTAAGATTGCAAAAGCAAACAAACTCAAAGTAGTACCCATCTTTATTAAAGGAAAAAATGAAGAACTCTTTGCAAATGCACCTTATAAAGAGAGAGAAGTAGTAGAGGTTTACATCGGAGATGTTATCTCAGGTGAGAATATAGAGGATGAGTATATCTCTTTTTACAAATCTATCGAGGCGCAATCATAATGAAAAAGATGACACTAGGCGTAAACATAGATCATATAGCTGTTTTAAGAGAGGCAAGAAAGGTAAATGACCCAGATATCCTCCAAGCACTCTATGTAGCATGTGAGAGTGGCGCAGATCAGATCACCATCCATCTACGCGAAGATCGTCGCCATATTCAAGATAGCGATGTAAAAAACATCATCTCTCTAAGCAAAGTCCCTGTAAATCTTGAGTGTTCTATCAATCGTGAGATCTTAGATATAGTTGCCTCACTCAAACCCCACCGCGCTACACTTGTACCGGAGAAAAGGGAAGAAGTAACAACAGAGGGCGGGCTTGATGTTTTTGGCTTCTCTAGCGAGATATCATACGCAATAGAACAACTCCATGATGCACTCATCCCTGTCTCTCTCTTTGTAGATCCCACAATCGAAGCGATGGAGCAGTCAAAAGAGCTAGGTGCTGAGATGGTAGAGTTACACACCGGACACTTTGCAAACCTCTTCAATATGCTCAACTCCGCACTCCCCTACTCCAACCACTCCGTTAAAGAGTTAGAACTGCCTCGCTATGAGTTAAGCTCCCGTCTTGAGCAGGCACTAGAGGAGATTAAAAAGGCTGCCACATATGCCAACAAACTTGGGTTGGAGGTAGCTGCAGGACATGGACTTAACTACCAAAATGTCCATGAGATGATGCAAATAGAGGAGATATGTGAACTCAACATCGGGCAAAGCATCATTGCAAGAAGTGTTTTTACAGGACTAAGCGATGCTGTAAAAGAGATGAGAAAACTGATTTCACGCCATGTCTAAACCCACTATTGCCATCAGTATTGGTGATCTCAACGGTGTAGGTATCGAGATAGCCCTCACATCACATGAAGAGATAAAAAAACTCTGCAACCCCATCTACTGCATCAACGAAGAGCTGCTTCTACAAGCAACAACCCTCTTGGGCATAGCACTCCCTGATGATTTTAGAGTACAAAGCGTTGCAGGAAACTTTACAATCCAAGCCGGTGTTACTGATGCTAAGAGTGGTCGCTACTCCTATGACTCCTTTTTGAGTGCCATCAAGATGTGTGAGCGTGGCGAGGCGGATGCAGTCGTGACTCTACCTATCCACAAAGAGGCATGGATGCTGAGTGGTTTAGAATACAAAGGACATACAGATCTGCTTCGAAAATACTTTCACAAAGAAGCTATTATGATGCTAGGATGCCCTGAGATGTTTGTAGCTCTCTTTACTGAGCATATCCCTCTCAAAGAGGTAGCTGCATCCATAAAGTATGACAAACTCAAAGCGTTCCTTTTAGACCTGCATCAAGACATCAAAGAGCCTGTTGCCGTACTTGGACTCAATCCACACGCGGGAGACAATGGTGTACTTGGGGATGAGGAGCGTATCATTTCTCGCGCCATAAAGGATGTAAACAGAGAGATAAAACTTGAACAATTCCATGGTCCTATCGTTCCAGATATAGCCTTTACCCCTCACTTTCGCAAAAACTTCCACTTCTATGTAGCGATGTACCATGACCAAGGATTAGCACCACTCAAAGCACTCCACTTTGATGAGAGTGTAAATATATCACTCAATCTGCCCATCATCAGAACATCTGTTGATCATGGAACGGCCTTTGATATAGCCTACACAGGAGAGGCGAAAACACTCTCTTACATAAATGCTGTAAAGAGTGCTTTAACACTCCACTCTTGAGTAGTAATACCAATCCCCACTAAAACTTTTTCCAAAAAGCGCTACTAAGGAGTACAAAAACAGTATAACACTCCAACCTACCTATAATCATAGCTACTGAAAAAAATATTTTATCAAAATCATTAAAAAAGGAGAAGTTGTCCGCCGGTCCAACAAGAGAAAATCCCGGACCAATATTACCCACTAAAGCAAAAGCTCCAGATATAGCACTCATTGCATCAAAGCCTCGTGCATAGATATAGATGGTCACAACGCCTACACTCATCATAAAGAGTGTAAAAAATCCAAAGGTTGAAGAGAGAATACGCTCTTTTTGTTTGATATTATCTATAAAAACAGAGATAATAGCGTTTGGATGTAGTATGCGTTTAAATTCTGAAAAGAGTGTTTTGAAGATAATAACATGACGAATGATTTTTATACCTCCTGCTGTAGAGCCTGCATTCCCCCCAAGTAACATCCCTACAAAAATAATCGCAATAGCCAAATGGGACCAAGAACCATAGTCTATAGTCGCAAACCCCGTTGTCGTCATAACAGAAGCAATAGTAAAAGAGGAGTGCTTTATCGCATCATAAAAACCATCATGGCTAATATCCATATGCACAATAGTGAGTGCGAGACTTAAAAGAGTAAAAAGAAGAAGATACCAGCGTACCTCTTCACTTTTATAACCACTCATATCTCTATGGTAGAGTTTTAAATGTGCTAAGAAGTTAATACCAGAGAGAAGCATAAAGAGTGTCGTTACCCAAATAATTCCATCTTCATGAAAGTAGCCAAGAGAGCTATTTTTTGTAGAGAATCCACCTGTTGAGACGGTGGAGAAGGCATGGTTAAGTGCATCAAACCAACTCATTCCAAATAGTTTTAAAAGCAGTGTATCAAGCAGTGTTAAAACAAGATAAATTATCCATAAACTCAGTGCAGTATCTCTTATCTTTGGTGTAAGTTTTTCAAGTGTAACCCCTGTTGATTCTGCCTTAAAAAGGGAGAGACTCCCTGTGGGATTAATCATCGAGAGCAGTCCTACGCCAAGAACAATAACTCCAAGTCCACCAAGCCAGTGCATCAGACTTCTGTGAAAAAGTATCATCTTTGGAAGTGCTTCTATCTCAGTATATACTGTTGCCCCCGTCGTTGTAAAACCACTAATAGACTCAAAAAAGGCAGAAGCGAAACTGACATCTGTGTAGAGAAACAGAGGTATCGCCCCTGCTATTCCCAAGAGTATCCATAAAAAATTTACTATTAAAATGCTATCTTTGATTTTTAGATTTAATCTATGTTTATAAAAGAGCATCCAAATAAAAAAATTGACCAAAAAAAAGAGCAAATCATAAAATAAAAACTGCTTAAAATCTTCACTATATAAGATGCATACAAAGATATCTAAAATAAAAATAACCGACACAGTCATCCCAATTAAAGAGAGTACTTTAAAGATATTTTTATAATTCATAAATCCACTGCTTCACTTTTGCGCCCTCACTAGATGCACTAAATGCAATCACTAAATCACTCTGCTGTAGTACAATCTTCTCACTAATGCGTTGCAGACTCCCTGCTCTCATTAAAAAAAGTTTTGAGTTTGATAATTTTAAAGGCTTTATAATTTTTCCATTCAATGGTGATGCGTCTATGACTCTTCGCATAAAAACGCTCCCCATAGCACCACAAAAACTCTTTTGAACCACTACCCCCGTTGAGTGTATCTCTTCGATTATACTGTTATAAGCACTTATTTTAGGTCCTCTTATAACAATGATTCCCAAAGAGTGCATCAAAGAGTAGTAATCCATCTCGTTATTTATTGCAACAACTTTTGTTATTCCCCTATCTTTCGCCTCAAGACATTTAATGATATTATACTCATCATTATTTGTTGCAGCCACAAACAAATCAGCCCGACTCAGCTCTTCATCATCAAATATATCATGAATACCATACTTGGAGTTAATGACAGTTGCTTTGCCTTCAAGCTTCTCCTCCGCCTCTTCGCACAAAACCAAATCTTTCTCGATAAGTTTGACATCTTTGTTTGCATTCACTAAAGTGTGTGCGATGGAGACACCCAAGGCATCACCACCAAATACAACACAACGGTTTATTGTCGAAATATCTTCTAAAACTATTGAAGAGCAAACTCCTTCTATGCTCTCTGTGAGACCAAAGAAGTAAACCAAATCATCCTCTTTAAGAGCAGTATGCTTCTCCTGTGGTACAAAAAATTTCTTGTTTCGCTCAATACCAACAAGTACATACTCATGCGCATCAAGTATCTCTCTACCGGCGCCCTTAGAGACCTTAAAAGAGAAGAGCTTAAAATCTGTGTATTTGAAAAATTTTACATTATTTGCTTTTGGATACGCTAAAAGAGAGACAACTGTTTTTGATGAGAGTTGAATAGGAAAAATAATCCTGTCAATTGAAAAGCGTTGTTTAAGATCCTCTGCATCGTAAATATCTTTTTGAAGTCTAACAAACTTTCTTTTCACACTCAGTACAGAATCTATAACCATAGAAGCTACAAGGTTTACATTGTCAACATTAGTTACAGCAATAAAAAGATCTATCTCTCCATGCGCAAATGACTCATAAGTTTTATAACTCTCCACATCCCCACGGAGCGGTAAAATATCTAAACTCTCTTGAATTCGATGCAGAGCTTCAGAATTAATATCAATAACCGTGACATCATGTCCTATAGAGAGAGTTCGGGCAAGATTAAAACCAACTTTTCCAGCACCAGCGATAATAATATTCATCTATTTTCTTCCATAAACCAATTTTACTCTTATAACTTTTTAATTAAGATTAATTGCAGTATAATCTTGCATCACTCAAAAAAAAGGATTAAGATATGAAAAAAATCTCTCTTTTACTCTCCTTTGTACTCCTAAGTTCCCTTCAGGCAAAAGATGTTGTATATGACACGACTACTTCACTTCTGTGGCAGGATGCTCCCATCAACAAAAAAGCTTCTGTAACCTTTAAAGAGGCAACTAACTACTGTAAATTTCTCAAGATTGACAAATACGCAAACTTTCGTCTGCCAACACTTCAAGAGTTGCAGACACTTATAGACTACAAAAATTATAAACCAGCCATCCTCGATGGCTTTCACTATGTAGAGAACACAACATACTGGACTACGACACCCTTTGCCGATGCAGAGGATGAAGTCTGGACGATAGATTTTGAAAAGGGTGCTCGTAGTACAAAAGCTATCTACTACGATAGACACTTTCGATGCGTTACAAAATTACACTAATACTACTTCTTTTGGGGATGAGCATGCAGACACTACAAGCAGATAGAGATCCGGCAGTTGCAGGTGCCTTTTACCCAGCATCGCAAAAAGAGTTGCATCAAGAGATTTTAAATGAGTTGCAAAATGCAAAAGAGTTTGAAAAGAGAGATGTCCAAGCGATTATCGTCCCTCATGCGGGGTATGTCTTCTCAGCGGGTGTGGCTGCAACAGCCTATAAAACACTCCATAAAAAGTATAAAAACATCTTCATTCTAGGCTCTTCCCATCATGTCAACTTTAATGGCGTCTCCATCTACACACAAGGAGACTACCTCACACCACTTGGAAAAGTAAAAGTGAACCAAGAGATTGTAGAGGAGTTACTAAAGAGTAATGATTTTATGACCTACAAAGCCGCAGCGCATGCAAAAGAGCATACTATAGAGGTACAGCTTCCTTTTTTACAAACAATCTATGGGGATGATTTGCGTATAGTGCCTATCATTATGGCTACCTCAGAGCTAGATACAATTGTAAAGAGTGCAGAGGCACTTCGCCCCTACTTCACAGATGAGAATCTCTTTGTTATCAGTTCTGACCTCTCGCACTATCCAAGCTATGATGATGCAAAAAGAGTCGATATGCGTCTGCTCCATACACTAGAGCTCAATGATGCACAAAAGTTTATTGAGAGCATTATTACAAGTGAGAGAGAGGGTGTACAAAACCTGCAAACCTCTGCTTGTGGTTGGAGTTCTATTTTAACCTTGCTCTATCTCACACAAGAAAGAGGATACATCTACGAACTATTAGAGTACAGAAACTCAGGCGACTCAAAATATGGAGAACGGGATAAAGTCGTAGGGTATGGAGCTATGCGTATCTTTAAAAAAGAAGGTACAAGATTTCAACTGAGTGATGCAGAGAAGAAATCTCTTAAAGAGATAGCAAAAGTTGCTCTGTATGATGCAGTCCTAAGAGATAGACGGGCAGATATAGATGCCACAAAACTATCCCCCACTCTCTTAAAACATCTCGGTGTCTTTGTTACACTCCATCTCAATGGCAAACTTAAAGGATGCATAGGCAGATTTGAGCCTGATGCACCGCTCTATGAGACCATAGTCGATATGGCTATCGCTGCTTCTCGCTATGACACCCGTTTTACTCCTGTTAAACCAGAAGATTTGGAAAATATCGATATAGAGATATCTGTACTCACGCCAAGAAAAGAGGTAAATTCTGTTGATGATGTTCTTGTCGGTCGTGATGGTATCTATGTAGAGTATGGCTCAAAAAACGGCACCTATCTCCCACAAGTAGCAACCGATATGGGATGGAGTGCGCAAGAGTTTGTAAAGAGTTGCTGTGAAGAGAAAGCAGGCATTCCTGCAAAGCATTGCAAAGATGCGAAGCTCTACACTTACGAGGCTATCGTTTTCTAAGTTTTTTTGAGTATAATTCCACTAGACTTCTCTGGAGTCTAGTAACAATAAAATATCGGAGAAATAATGGGATTAGCAATCGGACTCGTCGGGCTTCCAAATGTAGGTAAATCAACAACTTTTAACGCACTCACAAAGGCACAAAATGCAGAAGCGGCAAACTACCCCTTCTGTACCATCGAACCAAACAAGGCTGTTGTTCCTGTTCCTGATAAGCGCTTGGCAGAACTTGCTAAAATTGTAAATCCGGAGAGAATCCAATACTCGACACTAGATTTTGTTGATATAGCAGGTCTTGTAAAGGGTGCTTCACAAGGTGAGGGGCTTGGAAACAAATTTCTCTCAAACATTCGTGAAACTGAAGTTATTTTACAAATCGTAAGATGTTTTGAGGATGAAAACATTGTGCATAATGAGGGGAGCATCGATCCGCTTCGTGATGTAGAGATTATTGAAGGTGAATTGATTTTAGCTGATATTGAAGTCCTTGCTAACAGAATTGAAAGACTCAAAAAACAGGCAAAAGCGGACAAAAGTGCAAAGGCTGTTCTTGAGGTGGCTGAAGAGCTTTTAGAGTTTTTAGGTGATGGAAATCTTGCACGCAACTTTGAAAAAGCAGACTCTGATGAGTACAAACAACTCGCAAAAGAGGTGAGATTTTTAACTGACAAAGAGAGTATGTATGGTGCAAATACTGATGAAGATGGTCTTTTAGAGGACAATGAGTATGTTCTTGCACTCAAAAAACACGCAGAGCAGAACAACTGTGAGCTTATCAAACTCTGTGCAAAAGTTGAAGAGGAACTCATCGGTCTTGAAGAGGATGAGGCCAAAGAGTTTCTTGATGAGCTTGGTGTAGAAGAGTCTGGACTTGAGCAGATTATCCATAAAGGTTTTGAAAAGCTTGGATTGATGAGCTACTTTACAGCAGGTGTCAAAGAGGTGCGTTCATGGACTATCAAACAAAACTCCACAGCTCCTCGCGCAGCTGCTGCAATCCACAATGACTTTGAAAAAGGCTTTATTCGTGCTGAAGTAATCTCTTATGAAGATTTCATCAAGTATGGAGGCGAAGCAGGAGCAAAAGAGGCCGGAAAAATGCGCCTAGAGGGGAAAGATTACATCGTCCAAGACGGTGATATTATGCACTTTAGGTTTAATGTTTAGGCGTATAACTATCAATATGCATCATATACTGAATCATTGCATTTCTGAGGCGTAAAATCGCTTCATCAAAGAACGCAAGAGGCTTCTTTTCTAAAAGTGCCTCTTGATATTCATACTTTTGTAGCTCTTTTGCATCACGGCTTTCAGATATCTTAATCTGTAATTTTGTCAATTTATCTCTCTTAAAATCATGCGCATGACGTACCCTGCTCCAGAGTTGTCCATAGTTATATACAACAGCAATACCATCCTGCTTTATAAAATCAGAATTTAAAACAGTATCTATAAGCTCATTACTATAATTTGGGCTAGGCATAGTCTCTATAAGTTCTATAAAGCTATCCGCTATCTTTTGAACAAAATAGATTTTATAGTGCCTAAAATACTCTTTTACAAAAGTAATCAAAAAGAGCGCCCTCTCCTTATCTTGTAAGATTTCTATCGCATCTTCTTGCTCTATAGCCAAAACTTCTTGGGCATAAGCCACCCACTCATTTGCCAGTTCATGAAATAAAATATTTACAATAAGTGAAAATTTGAAATTCTCTAAATTTTTCATATATAAAAAATTTAACTCTTCTCTGAGTAAAACATTTATAATCTGTTCCACCAAAATCTCTATGACCTCTATACGATCATCATTCGTTAAAATATTTAAGACATACTTCTCAAAGAGTTCTTTTTTACTAAATATAGCATCAATAAAATTCTTTTTTTCAGCTTTTGTCATAGTTTTATTTAAGTGTAGCTATTGTTTGTGCAAATTTCACCTTATCCCCAGCAGATACATTCAAATCAAGTGTATCTTTTTGAGCCAGAATCACGATGGTTGACCCCATCTCAAAACAACCAAAGTCATCCCCTTTATTCAAGTAAAGATTTTCAAAAGTGTATGTTTGTGGTGTAAGAGCATCAGCATTTGTTTGAATACGAGGCTCAAAACTCACCTTCATAACACCAACATTAAGTGCGCTGACCAAAACCATATAAAATCTTTTGCCATTCGTAGCTTCGCACAAAATAACCACTCTCTCATTCTCTACAAAAAGGTTAAGCCGTTTTTTGAGTGACGGCATATTTACAGGATAAAATTTTCCGGGAATATGTACAGCTTTTAAGACCTTGAGATTTGTAGGAATATGGTAGCGATGATAATCTTTTGGGGAGAGATAGAAGTTTACAAAAGTACCATCTTCAACGATTGATTTCTCTGCATCATCAAAGGAGTTCCCTATAAGTTCAGAGGCTTTATAGCGCATCCCTTTTATCTGCAAGGCATAATCGTTCTCTATCTTACCACATTCCGAGATGAGAGCATCACAAGGAGAGATAAAATCCTCTGCGTCCAAAGAGAATTTACGTGGCTCTTTAAGTCTTCTTGTAAAGAGTGCATTTAAGCTCTCATAAGTGTTTGCATTATGAAACTCACTCATATCTAAGCCCATCAGAGAGACATAGGAGTTATTTACTATCTTTTGAAACCAATGTAGAAACTTTTTATTTGCGAACTTTCCAAAATTTTGTGAAATGAGTGATGTTATATGTCTTTTTTCCATTATTTTTTACTTTCCTTCTTGAATCTTTCTTTTTGCTATCTCTTCGATAAGTACAGTTGCATAGGCACCCTTTGGAAGGGTAAAGTGCATCTCATACTGTGCCTCTATGGCATTAAACTTCCCCTCTATATCTGTCGGATATACCCAAGCATATCTTCTTGCTCCATCAGCATTAATAGTGTCGTCAAAATCCTTTTCTATCTCTCTTGCTACTAAAGAAGCGTGTTTCACCTTTTTACCACAAAGCAGTCCTGTTACGGTAATATCTCTTGTATTAAAACGCTCCAAATCCTCCTCTGAACCCTCAAATTCAAAGAGTCTTCCATGAGGATAGTGTTCCATCACATCCCCCTCTATCAGCTTAAAAGGGTGTGATTGCGCTTTCATCTTTTTAACAGCTTCATTTGGCATATTGAGCAGTGTCTCTAACTCGGAGAGTTCAAAACTATTTACAAGAGAGTTTATCTCCAAACGCCTTGAGAGCCAGAGATTAAAGAGGTGTGACTGGTAGGCATTTATAAGGAGTTTTTTTACTCGTGGATTTTTCTCTCTCGCCTCACCTTTGGCTATCTTCTCTCCAAGAATATGATTATCACCATCATTTCCAAAACGCTGATACCCAAAATAGTTTGGCATTCCAAACTGCTCTATCTTCTTAAGTGCTTCATCTATCTTCTGTGCAGATGTTGGATTTACCTTTTTAACTTTAATGTAAAAACGATTTCCCTTAAGATGCCCAATGCGAATTTTATTATTATGGTATGTTTTTGAGAGGATTTTAATTCCTTCAAAGTTAAAGTTCTCCAGAGCCTCTTCATACTTCTTATGGAGTGATATATACTGCTTTGTCATTGCGTGTTTATCTTTGAGTCCCGCATACCCTATCTCTTTGTTTTTAATACCAAGATATCGTGCAATCTGCCCAATCATCTCATTTGTTGTAAGATTTTTCTTTCTCACAAATAAAATGAGGTGTTCCCCCTCTCCTGAAAACTCATAAAGAGGAATCTCCTCAACTACAAAATCTCGTGGAGACTGTTTAAAGTGAAAATCAATACTCGCGTGTGCAAGTGAATAAAATCTATCCATTCCTGTATAATCCTTAAAAATGATGCGCTTTGCACCTGTTTGTATATTTTGTTCGTGATGCTTTTGCAAAGATAGTTAGTTTCACTCTACTCTGCTTTGCTCTTCTTAGCAAACTCTTTTTATCACGCCTATCAAAAGCGACTAACATCTCATACTCTTCACCACTACAAAGCACTCTCTTTTCCAGCTTTTGTAAATAGGTAAATCCTACTCTATTAAGTGATGCAAGTTTTGCTACATCACTTGCAAGGCCATCAGAGATATCCATACCGGCTTTTAAATATCGAATACTCTTCATTATAAACTCTTGCCGTAGTCGTATATCTGTAAATTTTGAATATTTATGTATTTTACCCAAATTAAAAAGTTTTTTTAACTCGGAAGCTGAATTTCCAAGTTCTCCTGTATATGCAAGAAGATAATTTTGTCGTATTTTTTCTCTTCTAAGTACCTTTTGTTTCGCCTTTGAGACGATAGTTACCGTAATATCGAGCTTCGTATTACTTATGGTATCACCACCGATTATCTCTATGCCAAACTGATTTGCCGTCTCTTGAAATCCTCTCACAAGCTCCTGTGCATCCGCTTTTTTAATAGACTTGGGCATCGCTACTGCCAAAAGTGCATACCTTGGAGTAGCATTCATTGCAACTGCATCTGAAATATTCACAAGCATCGCTTTTTTGGCTATCTCATAGTAGGAAAGCCACTCTTTTTTAAAGTGTACACCCTCAAAGAAAGCATCTTTTGAGTAGATATACTCGCCAACAACAGCTGCATCATCACCAATATAATCACTTTTAAAGTGTGAAATAAAATAATTCTCTAAATTCAAAGAAACTTCTTTAAGCATAAATTAACTACGGTCGATATAGAATACCAAGTTATTATAACATTCTTTAGGAAAAACAGACATGAAACACTCTATAAAAAAAATATTTATGAACTTAAACACCTATCTATTTTTTGTACTACTTATCTCTTTTGTAGCGATGATGCTTACATTAGAACAGCAACTCTCTTTTGAGAAAGTAAACAATCTCAATAAACAAAAAGAGGTTATTAAGTCTCTTATGAAACTTGATAAAAACAACATTGAACTTGCTCTTATTCAGTTCAATGGCAAAAGTACACAACTGCTTCAAGAGATTGAAAAACTTAGAAATATTTATAAGTACGACTATACAGATAGATATCTCTTCTCTCACGGCGATGAGTATCTACATGACCTTCAAAAACTTACAAACCTAACAAAAGAGTTTAACAAAAAAGCGCATGAATTCTATATAGACACTAAAAATCAAACCATTAGAGATGCTGCAGAGACAGAATTACAAAAAACTTATGAGGCTCTTAATGATCATATTAACCACATACTTATAAGAAACATTGACTATAACCAAGCCAAATATAACTTTGTCAAGATAGCTACAATTATTATATTTTTTATAATCCTTTTCTCGACTCTTCTCTATAGAAGAAGACTTTTTGCCATATACAAAGATATAGAGTATCTCTATCAAATAGACAAAGCCAAAAGAGATCATAAGATATACACTCTAGAAGCAGATGCAATTTCTATGAGGATGAGTAGAAAATCTGTGGAATCTGATAACCCTGCTCTTATGGACCCTGTTACCGGTATCAACAACTACAAAGGACTAGTAAACTCCTATTCCAATAAAAAGAACCTAAAAGATAGTGATTTTACTGCCGTAGCTGTTTTAGAAATCGATAACTTCTCAAAAACAAGGCGTACTTTTACTCAAGAAGTTACACAAAGTATCTTAAAAAAAGTGGCATACACCATCTCTCTGCATGAACAGGCTGTAGATGTTATAGCAAGAACAGACTATAATCAGTTCACACTTATCTTCTCCCGTGCATCAAAAGAACAAGCTTTCAAAGATGTTGACTTAGTAAGACAGAGTATTGAAGAGTTAAAGTTTAATATTACAAATGTAGGAGCAGTAACCATTACCGTAAGTGGTGGTTTTGTAATAAAACCGAACAACACAAATCTTGAAGAAGCATCACGACAAGCTAAAGAGATTCTTGCCTATGCAAAGTCCACAGGTACAAACAGAATCCTCCAAGAGAGAGATTTTGCAGAGAAAAACTTCTAATCCTAAACCCCTAAAAAATGTCTCAAATCGTAACACCCTCCAAGTTACGAGAGACATATTACATATTTAACCTCTTATAAGTCTTTTAACGCTATAATCAGCACTATTATTCTAGTTCTATTTTAAGGAAATTTAATGAGTATTCCTATTTATACTTACGATGCAATCGTTGTTGGAGCAGGTCTTGCGGGATGTGCAGCAGCAAGAGAGTTGCAAAATGCAGGAAAAAAAGTTGCGGTTATTACAAAGCTACACCCTCTAAGAAGTCACTCTGGAGCGGCACAAGGTGGAGTAAATGCTGCATTTAGTGACGAGGATAGTGTTGAACTTCATGAGTTTGATACAGTAAAAGGTTCAGACTACTTAGCTGATCAGGACGCTGTTGAATTTATGTGTCAAAAAGCACCGGAGACTATTCGCTGGGCTGAGAGAATGGGAGCTGCGTTTAGCAGAACTGCTGATGGTAAAATCGCACAGCGTCCATTTGGTGGTCAAAGTTCACCTCGCGCATGTTATGCAAAAGATAGAACTGGTCTCACACTTCTTCAAACAATTTACGAGCAAGCACATCGTGCCGGTGTAAAGTTTTGGGATGAGTGGTACGCGGCAGATATTATCTATAAAGATGGAAAAGTATCTGGTGTTATCGCTTTTAATATAAGAGATATGCAGATGGCGATTTTTAACTGTAAGTCTGTTATGTTTGCTACTGGCGGTTATGCTCGCTCATACAAAATCAACTCAAACGCACACGCAAATACTGGTGATGGTCTAAGCATCGTAGCGCGTCACGGTCTTCCGTTAGAAGATATGGAGTTCGTTCAGTTTCACCCGTCAGGTCTCTCTGGAAATGGTGTTTTAATCTCTGAAGCAGCTCGTGGTGAAGGTGGAAGACTTTTCAACTCTGAGGGTGAGCGCTTCATGGAAAAATATGCTCCAAATGCGATGGAACTTGCTTCTCGTGATGTTGTATCTCGTGCTATCTTAAATGAGATTCGCGAGGGTCGTGGTGTCGGTCCAAGAAAAGATGCTGTTTACATCGATGTAACACACCTAGGAAAGGACCTAATAATGGAGAGACTTCCTGAGCTTCGTGATTTAGCTATCACTTTCTTAGGTTTAGATATGATTAAAGAGCCTATCCTTATCTCTGCAACAGCTCACTACTCTATGGGTGGTATTCCTGTAAATATTGCTGGAAATGTTCGCAAGAACAATGAAGAGTTTGTAGAGGGTTTCTATGCAGCTGGTGAATGTTCTTGTGTATCTGTTCATGGGGCAAACCGCCTTGGTGCAAACTCTGTACTTGAAGCACTTCTCTTTGGTCGCTTTGTTGGTAAAACAATGGTTGCAGAGATTGATGACATCGAACTGCGCCCTGCTTCTGAAGATGATGCAAAAACTGCACAAGAGGAGATTGCCTTTATCCTTGAAAATAATGGTGATGAAACAGTCACAAACCTTAGAGAAGAGTTGCAGCAATGTATGACTGCAAATGCAGGTGCTTTTAGAACAAAAGAGACACTTCAAATTGCTATTGATACAGTAAAAGAACTTCGTGAGCGTTTTAAAAATATTCGTATTAAAGATAAATCAAAAGTTTTTAATACTGAGCTTCAAGAAGCTATTGAGTTTGGACATATGCTTGATTACTCACTCTTTATCGTTGAGAGTGCTATAGAGAGAAATGAGAGTCGTGGTGCTCACTATAGAGAGGATTTTGATACGCGTGATGATGAAAACTTCTTAAAACACACAATGGCTTATATGAATGAAAATGGTGAAATTCGTCTAGATTACATGGATGTTGTACTTGGCAAACATGAACTAAAAGCTAGAAACTACTAAAAGGGAAGGTAAACTTATGAGTCATAAAATTACAACACAACAAGTAAACTTCAAAGTATTCCGTTTTAATGCGGATGAGGATTATTTACCATACTATGAAGATTACAGCATGGAAGTTACTTCAGAAGAGGTTGTCTTAGATATATTAAACAGAATAAAATGGGATCATGATGGTAGTTTCTCTTATAGAAGATCTTGTCGTCACGGTATCTGTGGTGCATGTGCTATTAAAGTAAATGGTCGCTCAACTCTTGCTTGTAAGGAGAGTATGACAAAGATGATAGAAATCTTTGGAACAGACTTAACCATAGAGCCTTTAAGCACAAAACGAGCAGTAAAAGATATGATTATTGATAAGGGTGACTTTTGGGAGAAACACGATGCTATCCAGCCATACCTTATCTCTGACGTTGATGAACATCCTGAGCATGAACACCTTGTTACACCTGAAGAGGCTGAAGCTTTGAATGAAGCTGATCTATGTATTCAATGTGGTGCGTGTCACTACGCTTGTCCTGTTATTGAGATTAATGAAGATTACTTTGGGCCTGCTGCTTTTGCAAAAGCTTACAGATTTGAAGCAGATGTTCGTGATGATGCACACACAAGCAGACTTATAGACCTCCACAAAGAGGGGCAAGGTGTTTGGGATTGTGTGAAGTGTATGGAGTGTGCAGAAGTATGCCCTAAAGATGTTGATCCTATCTCTAAAATAACCTCTCTTCACAATATGCTCTTTAGAGAGGGAGTCGCAACTTCAAATGTCGCAACGCGTCATGCAGTTGGCTTTAAAAACTCAATCGCTAAAAATGGTGTACTTGATGAGGGTGGTTTGGTACTCTACTCTGAAATGGCAGGTATCGTTAAACATGTTCCTGTTGCGCTGAAGATGTTTAAAAAAGGAAAGATTGTTCCACCATGGGGCATCACAAAATCAGATAATCTTGATGAGATTCAAAAACTTGTAAAATCATCATCAACTGCAAAGTTCTAGGAGTCAATAAATGGAAAAATTAAAATACGCACTTTTTACAGGCTGTACTGCGAAACAGAGTACACCTGAGCAGATGATGTCAACTATGGCTGTTGCAGAGAAACTTGGAATCGAACTTGTCGAGCTAACAGAAGCTTCTTGTTGTGGAGCTTCACACCTTCAAGATTATGATGACTTTTTATCTTTGGTTCTAAATGCAAGAAATATAGCGTATGCAGAGAAGCATGGTTTAACAATGGTTACTATCTGTAATACTTGTCAACTTAATACTGCTATGACAAAACATCGTCTAGATAACAATGCTGAGCTTAAAGCAAAAGTAAACGAAAAACTTGCAGAGGTTGGACTTGAGTACAAAGGAACATCCGATATTACTCACTTTTTATATGCTATTATCGATGATATCGGTCTTGACAAGATTAAAGAGATGGTTGTAACACCACTCTCTCAATTCAATATCGCACCGTTTTATGGATGTCACAACATCCGCCCAAGTGAACTTCAAAATGAGACACATAAGACTCCAGAGAATGCATACCGCCCTACTTCCCTTGATGATCTCATCATTGCGTGTGGTGGTATGAATGTTGATTATGAAGAGAAGACAAAATGTTGTGGTTTCCATGCTGAGCTTCAAGCACCAAAAACAGCTGCAGTTCTTACTGGTAATGCTATTGCCGGTGCTATGGATGGTGATGCAGACTGGATGGTAACGCCATGTCCACTCTGTCACTTAAAACTTGATACACAGACACACCACGCATCAGAGGCTATCGGTCGTGAGGTTTCACTTCCGGTACTTCATATGCAGCAGATGGTTGGACTTGCTCTTGGTTGTTCTCCTGAATCACTTGGACTACAACATCACCTTGTAAATGTAGATTTCGTATAATCTACACCTCTATTCCCGCTTCTAGCGGGAAACCTCTTGCTTTTACTATATAGTAAACTATATAACACTCTAAATAATGGAACTTTTATGTCAGACTCAATAGAAATCATCTCATGGAATGTCAATGGTATTCGTGCTGTTGCAAATAAAGAGGCACTTCGCTGGATAGATGCAAGAGATACCGACATCTTATGTTTACAGGAGATAAAAGCACTACCTGAGCAGATGCCGAGTAATCTCTTTGAAAAAGAGTTTACAGAACTCCATATCAACTCTGCAGAGAAAAAAGGCTACAGCGGAACAGCTACTTTTTCAATGATAAAGAGTGACTACACCTCCACGGGCAAAGAGATAGACAGACTCAATGAGGGGCGTATTATCGAGACACACTATGATGATATAGTCCTCTTGAATATCTACTTTCCAAATGGGCAGAGGGATCAAGAGCGGCTTGATTATAAAATGCAGTTTTATGATGATTTACTTGCACATTGTGAAGCGCTGAGAGAGGAGGGAAAAAGTATCATAATTTGTGGTGATGTCAATACAGCCCACAGAGAGATAGACCTAAAAAACCCAAAAGCAAACTCCAAAACAAGTGGTTTTCTTCCGATAGAGCGCGCATGGATAGATAAACTCATCTCACATGGTTATATTGACACCTTTCGATATGTTCATGGAGACAAAGTGGATAGTTATAGTTGGTGGTCTTATCGCTCAAATGCGCGGGTAAATAATGTTGGCTGGAGAATTGATTACTTCTTTATTAGCGAAGATTTGTGTGAATCACTTGAAGATGCATTTATCTTAGATGATATCCCCGGTTCTGATCATTGTCCTGTAGGTATTAGAATAGCACTTTAAAAAGGCTGATTTATCATAACCCAACTATTTATACCTTCACTCCCATAGGCTACTTCAAGGCGCATTGGCACCTTTGCAGTAAGGGCTCTGAGACTCACTCCTACATCATACTTCATATCCTGCATCAACACACGAAAATCATAGCGAGGTGCTACCCTACCAGCCTCTATAAAGAAAACCGCCTGAAACCAGTCTATAGGTACAGGATTCCAACGAAAACCTCTCACAGGATTGTAATCAGGTATGACTCTATACTCAGCTGCACAATAGATAGCTGCCTTATCACTAAACCTGTCTGTATCATAAGCACGCATTCTGTAGTAGCCACCAAGTCTTGCACCCTCCCACATAGGAGGTTGATGTTTATCTAAAAAAGAGTTCTCTTTCTTGGCATCACTATTCCATGATGGTGAATAAGCACTCCAAAAATTAAGAGCAATTACATTATGCCGACTCCAACTATAGTTTGGAAGTGCAATGTAGTGAGAGTATTCGACCTCTAGGGAGTTCCAACTCTGTGTAGAGTTAAACCAGCCAAAATCGAAGGAGGATTGGAGTTTGAAGTTATATCCCCAGTTTGGATTATCGGGATAGTCAGTATTATCATGCTCCATGTAGAGACGAATACCATTACTATTTAACTCAGGAGAGCTATGCAGTCGCTCTGCAGAGAACTGTTTATAAAAAAGTTTCACACCAAGGAGTGTTTGCCCTGTTAAAAAGGGGATACCATTTCCCTGTGTATCACGATTGACAGCTATCCCTTTTTTGAGCTTTATAATAGGAGTTATAGTGTCCAACCCCTCTCCAAAAGGAAGTACAAAGCGAAAGTTTAGCTCTGCCCAGTTATTATACCCTTGCGTCTGAAATGGTGTAAAATTAGCTGCAGATGTCGCATCTAGATTTTTCACAGAATCATTATTTCCCTCAAGGTAGATGCGCTGATTTGGAAAATAGGCGTAATTTCCCATAAAAGAGAGAAACATACGCTTTGAAAATGGTGGTTTATAACCACTAATACCAAGAGAAAAGCCTCGTGAATATGCCTTTGTTTTTGTTGTCTCTCCACTATCAGATATATTTTGTACAGGTAACTTCTCTCCCATATATGCAGTTGCTATCATAGTTACTTGTGGTTGTAAAAATCCATTCATAATCCCCACAAGACCACCGGTAATACCTGTTGTATCAGAACTAAAGAGGTAAGGAAGCACTATCCATGAAGTTATTTTTTCCTCATCCGTTCTAATATCTTTGACTATAAACTCTGTTGCACTAAGTTGCACACACAAAAGCAATGCCAGAAGAAGCAGACGAGGGTTTATAGTTTGCATATATCTCTACTTAGCTTTTGGTCTAAATGCTTTGATTACACTCTCATTCACTTCTAAGTATGGTCCCTCTATAAGATCGATACAGTAGGGAACTGCCGGAAAGACTGCATCAAGACACTCTCTTATTGATTTTGGTTTTCCGGGAAGATTAATAATTAACGAGTTCCCTCGAATACCTGCTGTTTGTCGTGAGAGAATTGCCGTTGGAACATACTGCAGACTCACCTGACGCATAAGTTCACCAAAACCGGGCATCATCTTCTCGCACACATTTTCAGTCGCCTCCGGTGTTACATCACGCAGAGCAGGACCTGTACCGCCTGTGGTCACCACCAAACAACACTTCTCTTTGTCACATAACTCCTTCATTGTAGCCTCTATCTGCTCCTGCTCATCAGGTATGCATCGATAGAGTATCTCAAACTCGCTCGTAAGGTACTCTTTCATAGTATCTTGAATCGCTACACCAGAAATATCTTCATATATTCCTTTACTCGCCCTATCACTAGCCGTAATCACACCAATTTTTATCTCACTCATATTTTTATCTCCTTTAATTTAGTTGCAAAAAGTGGTTTGCTTCTTTAATGTATGTAGTTGTCCCTACCTCTCTAAAAAAAGCCTCCGCACTCTTTGCATCAATGATAGCATCTCTGCCACCAAGATATATCTCAACCTTCACACCTGCAGATACTATTTTCTTAAGAGCCTCTAAAGACCATTCATAATAGAGTAACTCCTCTAACTCCTCTACTCTCGTCTGAGAATGCTCTACTATTTTTGCCCCATAGGGTGCAAAACAGGAGGCCAAAAAATTCTCTAAGTAACGCGCCTTATCTCGTTTATATGCCATTAGTTGCAAACGCTTAAACTTCATATCTCTATTTTGAAAAAAAGCGGGTGAGAGAAGTTGCAGAGTATCGACTCGCTGTGCCTTTTGCAACTTCTCTTCTACAAAACGGTACGCTTTTATGGCTCCATAGCTAAATCCAGCGACACAAAAGTCACTCTTTTGCAGATAATTTTGAAAAAGATACTCTTCATTTTTCAAAGAGAAACCACTAAAAAACTGCATTCAAAAACTTCTTTATCTCTGATTTTGATATACTTTCTCTCTCATAGAGTACCTTTTCTATCTCCTGTGCAACACCTTGTAGTGATGTTAAAAGATTTGCAGACTCTTCATAGAGACGCTTGAGGATAATCTCTTTCTCCCCCTCTTTTGGAAGCAATGAAGATGCCATACCATATTCATTACACATCTTCTCTACTATCTCTTTTGCCTCATACAAATCATTTCGATTACTGCTGGAGTGTTCGTTATATCGTATGTCACAAGCAACACTTCCCGCTAGTAGCATCTTCACACGAGACTCTAACTCACTCTTTCTAAAAGGTTCATCGACTGTTGGAGTAAGTCTTTCATTGGAGAGCATTAACTTTTCAAATGGCAAATCATAATAGGTTGCTACTAAAGCCTTTCCTGCTTGGTAAGTTATACGATACTCTTTTTGTTTGTCGTTAAGCATCTGCAACTTCTTCTTGCCAAACATCACCTTATCTTTTACCTGATGAAAATGCTCTATGGTTACATGAAAATCTTTTTGACGCAAAGCAAGCAGCGCTGCCTCATTAACTAGTGCAGCAAGGGCAGCGCCATTAAAGCCGACACTCATATTGGCAACTACTTTTACATCTAAATCATGCGGTACCTTCTCAAGATACTTCATAAGTATTGACTCTCTCTCCCGCTTTGTCGGAAGTTCTACAAAAACGCGCCTGTCAAAACGACCTGCTCGCAAAAGTGCGCTATCTAAGACATCTATCTTATTGGTCGCGGCTATCACGATAACACCACTTGAGTTCTCAAAACCATCCATCTCCGTCAGGAGTTGATTAAGTGTTCCCTCACGCTCATCACTTCGCTCACCACCTCTCTTTTTCCCGACTGCATCAATCTCATCGATGAAGATAATACTCGGTGCATTTTTCTTCGCGGCAGCAAAGAGTTCATGCACACGCTTTGCACCCATTCCTACATATATCTGCACAAAAGAGGCACCACTTTGATAATAAAACGGCACACCTGCCGCATGAGCTACTGCTTTTGCTATCATAGTCTTTCCAACACCCGGAGGACCAACAAGCAGTACACCACGGGGCATACGCGCTCCAAAACTCTTATAGCGCTTTGGATTTTTCATAAAGTCTATCACCTCTTCTAACTCTATCTTTACATCACTAATCCCACCGATATCATCAAAACTGACATCGCTCTTACTCGCTTCAATAACGCTGCTTTGTGCATCCGCACCACTAGGAATAACACTATTTTTTTCACTTTTAGCTGGAAAATGTAATATCTCTTTGTTTTGTAAAAACCGAATAAGAAGTGAGAGTATGCTTATAAAAAGAATAAAAAAGAGAATATAGATAAGGATTTGTGAGCTGTTTTGCACCTCTACCTTGTAATCTATAAACATCTTCGGTGTCACCTGTGATGATGCTATCTTATAGTAACCATTATCTGTTTTAAGATAGACATACTCTTTGGAGACAACAACTTTTTTCACTTCCCTATTTTGAAGCATCTCTGTCGCTTTTTTTAAAGTAACAGCATCTGCTGTATCGCGTAAGAGTGCGAAGAGTATCAGTGCAATAATAATAAATGCAGAGGAGAAGAGTGCTATTCGATTTGTTTTAGAGAGTGGCATAATTTCCACCTTTTTGAACTTCATATTTACTAATATTAATCCAGTTTCCGATTAAATCCTCTTTTGAGTTTATAGTAATTTTATTAAAGTATTGATCTATTCCTTGATAGAGTCCATCTTTCTTTGACTCTACAAGCACCTCTAATTCTCCCAAGACTCCCTTTCTAAAGTCAAGATTTTTCTCATTTACTAAAGTCTCAATCTCATGAAGCCTCTCTTTTGCTACTCTTCCGTTTACCTCGGGCTTCATTGTTGCAGAGGGTGTGCCATCACGCTTTGAGTAGGTAAAAGCGTGTAGATGTGTTAGCGGCAACTCTGCAGCATTTCGCATAGCCTCCTTCCAGAGAATGTCACTCTCACCGGGATGTCCTGTGATAAAGTCTGTTCCAATAGCAAAACCTTTTTGGGCTAAAAATTCAAAGAGTTCTCTATCTTGTTTATAAACATTGCGTCTATTCATGCGTTTGAGCATCTCTGGGGATGTATGTTGTAGTGCTATATGCATATGTTTCTCCATCCATGGCTCATCGAGAATCTCTTTGAACTCATCACTTATCTGAATAGGCTCTACACTTCCAAGACGAATTCGTCTCACACCGCGAATTTGTGACATTCTCTTCATCAATCTTGCTAAAGAGGTTCTCTTGTCTTGACCATAACTGCCGACATTCGTGCCTGTTAAGATAAACTCACCAAAGCCATTGAGTGCAAGCCTTGAGATTTGCTCTAAAATCTTCTCTTCATCCATACTTCTAGCATCACCACGAACAAAAGGGATGATACAGTAGGAGCAGCGAAAGTTACACCCCTCTTGAATCTTAATAAATGCCCTGCTCTTACCAACAAAATCATCTACTATCACATCATCAATATGGTTCAAATCACCCGGATCATAAAAGGGTTGCTCTTTTTTTAAAAGCGCATCTATCTTCTCCTTTTCACTCTGTCCAAAAACACCATGAATACGCCCCTCTTTTAAAAGTGACTCTCCCTTAGTGTGTGCGCCACACCCAGTTAAAAAGAGCTTCGCACCACTCCCTGATTTCTCTACAGAAGATATATAAGAGCGAACATGAGTATCAGCTCCATTAGTTACTGTACAGGAGTTTATAACGATAGTATCTGCTTCAGACTCATTCTCTGTAACCTCATAATCCTGCATAGCACTCATCATCACTTGAGAGTCATAGATATTTGTTCTACATCCAAATGTCTTAAAATATACTTTTTTTTTCATCTACACCATCTCATTATTATGTTCTATTGGTTTTTGACTCTTCATATTTACATGAAGTTGCTGTGTTGGGTATGCTATGGTTATATCATCTTCAGCCTTAAATGCATCAATAATCTCTAAAGAGATAACACTTCTCAGCGTAAGCGTTGCATAAGCATTTGTAAGGTACCACGCCTCAATATCAATCCCGTGTGGCTCTATAAAAGAGAAGATTCTCGGCTCTACATTTGTGTTTTTTAGACTGTAGTGTTGACGTAGTTTATTGAGTTGCTTTCTTGTAATATCTGTATAACCTTTAGAGAATTTTTTTGTTATCTCTTTGACTAAGTGCATAGCCTTCTTATGGTTCGAGTCAAAAGTAATAGTTATCTTTACTCCATCCCAAACTGTTTTGAGAGAGTTATGTGTATAGTTTGCTATCATTCGTGTAAATACATAGTTATTAGGAACAAAGATAATTCTCCCTGCACGACGGTTGTGCATAATAGATGTAAGTGTAATATCTTCTAATATTGTCATACGAAGCAGCGAGATATCCATCACATCTCCGACATATTTTATACCATCCATATCTACACGAATCCTATCGCCTACATGAATACTACCACCAAAGACAATCACAAGCCAACCCAAGATACTCATAAACCAATCTTTCATAGCAATAGCGATACCCGCAGATGCAAATCCCAAAATAGTTATAAGATATCCTGCATTCTCGATATAACTAAAAAAGAGTATTAGAATAATAATGGTAAAATTTGTAAAGGTAATAATTTTATTTGCCATATAGAAGCGTTCATTATCTGTTATGTAGCGTTTTACAACAAGTTTAAGCAGAAAAAAGATAAAAAATACTATCAAAATAGCAGACCCGATTTTAATGAGTCTATATATCTGTTTCTCTATCCCCTCATTAATCTCTGTCTCCACTATCTCTAATCGCTTTTGATACACTTCAAGCGTCACATTCATTGTATCAAGTGCTTTTTCAAGACGATCTAACTGGACCTTTTTGTAGTTTTTTATTGCATCATACTTACCACTTCTATCGAGTTTTGCAAGTTCTTCATAGATAGCATTCTCTTTTCTCAGTAAAATTACCAGATTCATAAGAGAATCCCTTTTATGCTTGTACTCTTCAAAATTTGTATTAAGCACTTTAATCTTTGAAAACCCTGTAAAGATATCAAAAGGATTCGTTATCTTCTCTACCTCTCCAATGGTAGGCGGGGTGATAAGATCTGAAAAAGGTGCGCCGCCATCTCCCTTAAGCTTTCCTATCTGAGAGGTTAAAATACTCTCTTTTGAGATAAGTGCATTTAACTCATCTCTATCACTAATGCTTTTTGCGTGTTCTCGTAAATATTTTATGCGCTGCTTGATTTTATCAAGGTTTGTACGCACTTCTAAAGAGGTTAGGTAAGAAGCATAGCTCTTATTCCATGTACTCTCGTTAGCAATCTTCTTCTCTAGCTCTTGAAGTTTTTGTTCTCTAATGCGAATCTCTCTAAGTCTCTCTTGCTCTCTTCTTTGTGCCTCTTCTCTCTCTTTTTTCACCCGCAACGTTTCTGCTTTTTCCTGCTCTATGCGTAACAACTCTTCCGCTGATAGTGTCGAGTTTGTCTCACTAATCACGATTGCCTTTGTACTATTTTGCTCAACCACAACCTCCTCTTTGGAAGCTATTGCGCTACTTACATAAAAAAACGAGAAGAGAAAAACTACTCTAAAGAGCAAATATCTCATCTAGAGGCTCCAAAACTCTCCAACACAGAAAGCACCAAATCTTTCTCACACGCATCGGTAATCTTCACATCACCAATCCCAACAGGTAGAATAAATGTAATTTTACTATCAGCACTCTTTTTATCTAAGAAAAAAGTCTCATAAAAACTCTGTGCATCAGTAATATCATAAGATGTCGGTAGATTATATTTCTTTAACAATGCTTTGACTCTTTGTGCCTCTCCTTGCGTCATCAAAGACATTCTTACAGCCAACTCATTCGCCATCACCATGCCAATAGCAACTGCCTCACCATGAAGATATTTTTTATACTTCGTTTCATTCTCTATCACGTGTCCAAAGGTGTGTCCATAGTTAAGTGCAGCACGAATACCATTCTCTTTCTCATCTTGAGCAACAACATCAGCCTTCGTTTGGACAGCCTCTTTTATCGCTTTTTGCAACACTTCTGCATCTTGTAGGTCTGCACTCTCTAAAAATTCAAAAAACTCTGCATTAAAAGTAACGGCCATCTTCACTATCTCTGCTACACCCGCAGCAAATTCACGTGCATGAAGCGTTGTGAGAAAATGAGGATCTATATAAACTGCTTTTGGTTGATGAAAAGCTCCTATGAGGTTTTTTCCATAGCTATTATTCATTCCCGTTTTTCCACCAACACTTGCATCAACCTGAGAGAGAAGTGTAGTAGGAATCTGAATAAAATCAATCCCTCTTTGGTAGATACTCGCTACGTATCCCGTCATATCACCAATTACACCACCACCAAAAGCAACAAGCATTGATTTACGGTTAAACTTATGATTAAAAAGAGACTCTAAGATAAGATCAACACTCTCTTGATTTTTATACTCCTCACCATCAGGAACTGTTATGATATAAAGCTCCTTTGCTGTAAATTTTGAGAGAAGATATCCTAGATGCAGACCAGCTACTTTAGGGTTTGTAATGATTGCTACTTTTGTATCAAGATGCGTAGGTTGCATACTCTCTATGCTTATATCGTATGAGTTGTCAATTACTTTTTTAAGGGGAATATTTACTTGCATTATTTATCCAGATTTATAAGATAGATGATAATACTTAAAAAATGCTAAATTATTACTAAATCAGAGTTGCACAGGAATAAATATCTGATGATACTCATCAAGTTTGTAGTAAAGTTTCTCACTATCTGTAGAAAAAAGGGAGTAGAGACGCCTTGTTGTCAATTTTTGTGTAAATGGCAGAATATGAATAAAATTCTCTTTCTCTCGGAGTTTACGGATTGGATTTTCATTCTCTTTTATTACCTTGATATTTTTTGAAAAGATAGTTGCAAGATTATAATAATGCTCTATTACCTGCTCCTTCTCCTCTTGATGTTCATTCATATAATTATGTAACTCGATATTAAAGTTCATCTGCTCAGATATATCAAATATAGTAGCAGATATCTTCTCTAAATCTCTGTTGTCAGAGAGAATAAGTGCTGCATCTTTGAGTGTTGAGAAATCTTTATCTGAGAGTTTCAACACAGGTACATGCGCCTCATACATAGCACACCTTACATAAAAATCTGCAAACATCTCTTTAGAAACAATGACTAAACCAATATGATATGATTTAATATCACGAAAGAATGTCTCTTTTAAGTTTACACTATCATAATCTATATCTACCATAACATTTGCGCTACGGAGACTCTTAATGTCTTCTAATATGTCTATGCAAGAGGGATTTGCTACTTTAATAATAAGATCATGTTTAAACTCTTTATGCAGATAAATTGCACGTCGGACAGACTCTTTGATAGTAGTATGATTGACTATATCCATATCCAAATAGAGAAGAAGATTTGTTCCAAAAGGTTCTGGAAACTGTCCAAGTTCTCGCTTAATGGCTCTATAGACTGATTTTAAAACGGCTGGTTCTCCTACTAAAACAAGCAAATCATTGGGTTGAATCATCTTTCTTCGTGAGGGCATTATAAGTTTTCTGTTTCTATAGATAGCTACTATACGCCAGTTTTTCTGTTCAATCGCACCAATATGCCTATATACAAAAGAGCTTCCAAAGGGAACTAGCACCTCCATAATTTCACCCTCACCTAATCCAACATTTTGAGCGATTACCGGTACATTTGGCAAATAATCAAGCAGACGAGATGCAATAAGTTCATCACTATTCACCATTAAAACATTTGCATCCTCATTTTGCATACTCCATCTGTTTAAAACGATAACACGAAGCTGTTTTTTAATGGCACGGATATTTTTAATGGTATTTTCAACATCAACTTGAGAATCCATAACTATGAAGACTTGAATAAACTCCATTTTTAATAGATTAGCAAGTTTATAAAGACTTGTAGGATCAAACTCATAGAACTTAAATCGAGCTGGGTTTATTCCCTCAAACTCTGTTGCTTTTGTCTGCACAACATAGTAAATATTCTCACTTGTATAAGTCTCATTGACTCGTTCAATAAAATGTTCGCCAAGGGAACCATCACTAATTATTAATATCTTTTTCATTATTTAGGACTCCCTTTTCGTAACATCACATCCTCTACTTTTACCCACATCTCTTGCTGTGCAGCTTGCCATACTCTATTTTTAAAGACACCAGTTATCTTTATCCAATGCTCTGTTTTTTGATTTGAGGTAAACGAGGTAGCATCTTCCCACTCCTCTATTGGTTCACCCTTTACACTATCATAGATAAATGCTTTTCTCTTCATACGAAATGTACTCGCTTTAAAATAGACTACACGCTCTACATTACGCTTTGTAAAAGCATCTTTTAGTTCCAACTTTGGAAATCTATTTGCATCATCTAATGATTGAGTATTCAAACACTTTTGCAAAAATTTTTGGTTTTTATTTTTACTATTCTCTTTAGCCTGTATCTCTT
Organism: Sulfurimonas sp.; assembly: GCA_027083035.1. GTDB lineage: Bacteria > Campylobacterota > Campylobacteria > Campylobacterales > Sulfurimonadaceae > Sulfurimonas. The sequence goes on from JALWSY010000117.1 coordinate 28,651, forward strand.
TTTGAAGCCTTTTTATTTCAGATTCCAAATTTTTTATTCTATCTTCATAAGAAGCTGTAAGATTTGTATTTTCAACTTTTACTGACTTCAGTTCCTCTGCATATCTCTCTTTCTCCTCTTTAGTGTTTCTATAATCATGCTGAAGATGAGAAATATCGCTCACTATAGAGTCTATACGCTCTATTGTATCACCATTAAGTAGTGTTGCGTAAAGAAGTGTCAAAGCTGAGATGCGCTTCATTATGCAGTATCCTTTCTAATAAGCTTTACACCCATCTCTGCGTGGTGCGTATAAGGAAACTGATCAAAGAGTGCCATATCTTCAATCTCATGCGTTTTTGTTAATATCTCCAAGTCTCTTAAAAGTGTTTCAGGATTACATGATATGTAGAGTATATGCTTATAGCGCGACGCGAAAGCACACGATGTGGCATCCATTCCACTTCGAGGAGGATCAACAAAGATACTCTCAATCTTATATGATGCAATATTTATCTCTTGCATACGCCGAAACTCTCGCACTCCATCAAGAGCAGAGACAAACTCCTCTACACTCATACGCACAAACTCTATATTTGAGATATTGTTAAGTTTCATATTCTCTTTTGCTGCATTGATAGAGGATTTTGATATCTCGGTTGCTAAAACCTTCTCAAAGTGTGTTGCAAAAGGGATGGTAAAGTTACCCACACCACAATAGAGTTCTAAAAGGTCATCTTTTGCATTTGCAAACTTCTCTAATGCCCACCCTATCATCTGCTCATTAACACGAGGATTTGGTTGAGTAAAACTGTTTTCTATGTAGTGAAAGCTATACTCCCTACCCTCTACACTTAACTTCTCTGTGATATAGTCCTGTCCTATCACCACCTTTTGCTTTCGGCTTCTTCCAATAATGTAGATATCAAGCTCTTTTGCTATCTCTTTGGCAAGAAGTCCCCAAGCATCATCAAGTCTTCTATGATAGAGCAGAGAGACTACTATCTCTCCACTAGTAGAGCTTAAAAAATCTACTCCAAAGAGTTTAAAATCTATCTCTTTAGCTTTTATCTCTTTAAGTAGCTTTGGCATTAAAGCATCTATATGTTCATTAACTTGTGGGCAGGACTCTATTAAAACAATACCATCTTTTGTGATGTTGTTCATCGCATAGTCTATAGCATCACCATGATGCCAAAGTTTAAACTCACTTCTCGCTCTGTAGTGTACATCGGGAGATGCAAAAGCAGATATTTCACCTTGAAAAAGATGCCAAAATCGCTTTTTATTTAACTCTACTTTCTCTTGAAGCTGTGCATCATACCCACTTTCATAGACCCGGCACGCACCACACTCTCCAAAATATTTACAATCCAACACTCTCTCCTATTTTATAGAGGCAATTAGATTGCCTATAAGTAAATTCCACCCATCAATAAGTACAAAAACAAGTACCTTAAAGGGGAGTGATATCATAACAGGTGGCAACATCATCATACCCATAGACATTAGTGTTGATGCCACAACCATATCAATAACTAAAAATGGTAAAAATATCAAAAATCCTATCTCAAATGCTGTCTTCATCTCACTAATAACAAAGGCAGGAATTACCACAGAGAGTGGTACATCTGCTACAGTTTTAGGATTTTGCATCTTTCTTATACGAAAAAAGAGTGCCAAATCTTTCTCTCTGGTATTACGAATCATAAAGTTTTTAAAAGGCAGCGTTGTTTTGCTAAATGCCTCTTCATACCCTATCTCTTCGGCAAGATAGGGCTTTATTCCTGCATCATACGCCTTTGTTCCAACGGGTTCCATGACAAAAAAAGTCAATATCATCGCAAGCATTACTAACAGTTGTGTAGGTGGTACCTGCTGTGTTCCAAGTGCTTGGCGTAAAAAGCCAAAAACGATAACAAAACGGGTAAATGTCGTCATTACAAGTACCATAGAAGGTGCTAAGAAGAGAAGCGTTAGAACAACTAAGACATTAAGTGAAGATACTAACTGCTGAGGTGTATCTGGAGCAGAAAGGGAGAAGTTCATAGTAGGAATAGTGACACTCTCTGCACCAAAAAGGTATGCAGACAGTAAGAGAAGAAGAGAGAGTGTTTTACCCATTACTTCGTTGCAGCCTTATCTAAAACAGACATTTTTGCCTTTGCAGCTTGCTCATCTTTTTTACCATAAAAATGAATCTCAACGCGTCTGTTTTTTTCTCGACCACTCGGTGTTGCATTAGTAGCTACTGGATGATACTGCGCAAAACCGGCTGCACTCAGTCGTTTTGGATCCACACCATCTAAGATAAGTTCATGTAAAACAGCAATAGCCCTTGCTGTTGAGAGTTCCCAATTATCTTTATAGGGACTATTAGGTCCGGGAGAACCATTATCTGTATGCCCTTGTATGCTCACCTCCATCTCATTTGGCAACTCTTCAATAATAAGTGCCATTCTTTTTAAAAAGAGCAGAGCATCTTGATTTTCAATAGTCGCACTTCCAGCTTTAAAGAGTAGTGTCGCAGGCAAAGCTATAGAAAACCCCTCCTGTCCTTCATCAACGGTGATAGTAGGTCCTTGTGTCTGCTCCATCATCTCATTTGCATCACCCGCAGCCTGTTGCACTCTGTTTACAAGCTCACTTGTCTCATCCTGAGACTCTATCGGTGTGGACTCTTGAATACGCTGTTTAGATATCTCTGTTTTAGTACCACCTTCTAAAACACTCATCGCTCCAGAGAGCGATCCGATAGCTTCAGAGACCTTTTTGGCATCCATACTCGACATGGAGAGAAGTAGAACAAAGAAGCAGAGCAGAAGGGACATAAGATCCCCAAAGGCGGCAAGCCAAGCGGGCAGACACTCTTCACACTCAGGACAGTTATCTTTAGCCATCTGCTACTTTCCTAATCAAACTGACTAACACGATCATTTGGTGCTAGATATGCAAGAAGTTTGGCTTCAAGTACACGAGGTGCGTCTCCTGACTGAATAGACATAATACCTGAGATAATCATCTCTTTAAGCATAGTCTCATCATCATTTCTAATCGCCAAAATATTATAAATCGGTGTACCAAAAACATTTCCGATAATCGCACCATACATGGTAGTAAGAAGGGCAACCGCCATAGATGGACCGATGGCTGATGGATCAGCCATATTAAGAAGCATCGCAACAAGACCGATAAGCGTACCAACCATACCCATAGCTCCGGCGAGTCCAGCCCAGTTGTTAAAGATAGCTCCATGAATTTTATGACGCGAACTTGTCTGCTCCATCTCTATCTCTAAAAGCTCACGAATAGTATCAGGTTCACTTCCATCAATCGCCATAGAGAGACCTTTTTTTAAAAATTCGTTCTCTTCATTGTTTACTTCGCTCTCCAAAGCAAGAATCCCATCTTTTCTCGCTTTTGTAGCAAACTCAACAAGCTTTTTTATAAGTTCGGCAGGATCCTCTTCTCCCGGTTTTATAGCTTTCATAAAGATTTTTGTAAACTGTTTCATCTGCCCGGGTTTAAATGAAACCATTAACGCCCCGATACTTCCTCCTACAACGATAAGAACAGAAGGAATATCAATATAGGCGCCAACACCAACACCCATCATCATAGCACCCAAAAGGAGTACCATGATTAAAACCAAACCAATGACCGTACCTAAATCCATCAAAAAACCTTATAATAATCTGGTGCTTATGTTACCACAAAAAATATTATATGTATCTTTCATTCTAAAAATAAAAACCTTGCAAATTAAATACTAATTAATATTAATCTTCTATAATTAGAATACAAGATAAAAAAGGATAAAATCTTGTTTCATATTTTATATTTTACAAAGGATATCTCTTGAGTCCAACATCCACGAACCGTTTTAGACTTCTTTATGCTCTTATTGTCAGCTTTTTACTTGTCAACCTTCTTACAAGAGTTGTACTTCTTGTTGTTGATTTTGGAAGTGTTGATTTAAATATTTTTACTTTAATAAAAACATTTGCAGTTGGCTCTTTTTATGATTTGCTTACTTCATTTTACTACTTTATTCCACTTGTCATCTATCTACTACTCGTGCCGACTAAACTCTATAACTCGACACTTCATAGAATCTTTTTGTACATAGTTGTTGCCACTATCTTTTTTGCCATGATTTTTAATGGTGTAAGTGAGTATTTTTTCTGGGAGGAGTTTGGGAAAAGATTTAATTTTATTGCCGTGGATTACTTAGTTTATACACATGAGGTCATTCATAACATCGAAGAGTCCTACCCTCTTCCTGCTATTTTGAGTGCTATTTTCGTTGTAAGTTTAACTATTACTTACTTCTTTCGTGAAAAACTTTTCATCCAAAGAGATACAACCACTTTTAAATCACGAGCAAAAACTGCATCACTACTACTACTTGCTCCTCTTCTTATATTTAATCTTTTTGATAAGCAGGGACTCTCTAACATCTCTGAAAATATCTATAACAACGAACTCGCAAAGGATGGAACATACTCCCTCTTCTCGGCATTTAGACACAATGAACTCAAATATAGCGAATTTTTTAAAACACTCGATACACAAGAGGTTTTTGCAAACCTCAAAAAACTTGAAGGCTTTGATGATAAAACACCTAAAGAGATTACTGCAACAAAAGAGATAGAGAAAAAAAATATTATCTTTATCATGATAGAGAGTATGAGTGCTGAATATATGGGTATCTATGGAAATAAAAAAAATCTTACACCCCATCTTGATGCAGTTGCAAAAAAATCTCTCTTTTTTAATAATCTCTACGCAACAGGAACACGAACTGTACGAGGTATGGAGGCTGTTACACTCTCTTTTCCACCAACACCGGGAAGAAGCATTGTAAAGCGTCCAAAGAATGACACCCTAGACTCCATCGGAGATATCTTTTTAAAAGAGGGGTATGATAACCGTTTTATCTATGCAGGACATGGCTACTTTGATAATATGAATGATTTCTTCTCTAAAAATGGTTTTGAAGTGATAGATAGACTTGACTTTAGTGATGAAGAGGTAACTTTTTCAAATGCTTGGGGTGTGTGTGATGAAGACCTTCTCAACAAAGCCCTCCAAAAAGCAGATGCATCATACGCAAACAAAAAGCCATTTTTCTCCTTTATCATGACTACTTCAAACCATAGACCATATACCTATCCTGAGGGGAAAATAGATATTCCTAGTCATACGGGGCGTGATGGAGGTGTGAAATATACAGATTATGCCATCAATCAGTTCTTAGAAAAGGCAAAAGAGAAGCCTTGGTTTAAAGATACTATTTTTGTTATTATTGCTGATCATAATGGCGGAAGTGCCGGAAAAAGCTCACTTCCACTCTATAGATACAAAATCCCTCTTATGATGTATGCACCGGGAATGATAGAGCCACAGATGGTGACAAAACTCTCTTCACAAATAGACACTTTTCCTACACTCTTTGCTCTTTTAGGATTTAGCTACAAAGCGAAATTTTATGGCAACAACATCTTAGATGAGAAGTATATTCAAAGGGCTTTTATTGGAAACTATCAAAAGCTTGGCTATGTAAAAAATGGCTATATGTACTATCTTACTCCTGATAAAAAATCACATAAAGAGAAGATTAATAATCTCACTATCAATAGCGTAGAGTATGAGGATATGCCTCTCTCAAAAGAGGAAGAGAAAGAGATTATCACCTACTATCAGAGTGCAAGTGATATTTACGAGAAGAGCAAAGCAAAACCAAATTATAAATAAGAGAGTAGCATGAATCAAGAATCAATTAGCATCGTCATTTTAGCAGCAGGGAAAGGGAGTCGCATGAAGTCTTCCAAAGCAAAAGTTCTCCACTCTATTAGTGGAAAACCAATGCTTTATCACATTATCAAAGCCTCACAAGAGATTTCAGATGATATTACTATTGTTATTGCGCATCAAAAAGAGGCTGTTCAAGAGCAGATGGAAGCACTCTTTGAAAATATAAACTTTGTTGTTCAGGATGCACAAAACTTTCCGGGAACCGGTGGGGCGATGAAAAATATCAACCCTAAACATGAGAAAGTTTTAGTGCTTAATGGAGATATGCCACTTATCACCGCTGATGCACTACGAGGATTTTTAACTACCGATGCAGACATTATTATGTCTATCTTTGATTTAGAAGATCCAAGTGGATATGGTCGCGTTATCATTGAAGAGAATAGTGTGCAATATATAGTTGAGCAAAAAGATGCAAATGATGCAGAACTTGCAACTACAACGGTAAATTCAGGTATATACGCTTTTAGTAAAGCTGTTATTGAGAAGTACATTCCACTTTTGAGCAACGATAACGCTCAAGAGGAGTATTATCTTACAGATGTGATTGCTATGGCAAAAAAAGATGGACTCACAATCACCCCTCTTTTGGTGGATGAGGAGCATTTTAAGGGTGTAAACTCTAAAAAAGATTTAGCAGATGCCGAAGAGATTATGCAGGAGAGAATCAAAACAAAATGGATGCAAGAGGGGGTCATAATGCAACTCCCCTCTACTATCTACATCGAAGTTACTGTCAATTTTGAGGGGGAGTGTGTAGTTGAAAATGGCTGCAGAATCTCTGGCGAGACACTTATTGTTAACTCGCACATAAAAGCGCACTCTATCATTGAAGACTCTATTGTTAAAAACTCCAATGTAGGACCACTTGCACATCTGCGTCCTGCATCATACTTAGAAGATACTCATATAGGCAACTTTGTAGAGGTCAAAAAATCAAGCCTCAAGGGTGTCAAAGCAGGACATCTCAGCTATCTCGGTGATGCGATTATAGATAGTGGCAGCAATATAGGTGCCGGTACAATCACCTGTAACTATGATGGCGTAAACAAGCACAAAACCATCATAGGAAAAAATGTTTTTGTAGGAAGCGATACCCAGCTTGTAGCACCTGTGACCATAGAGGATGATGTTATGATAGCTGCAGGAACTACCGTGCCAAGTGGTACTGTTACAAGTGGTAACTTAGTGTTAAGTCGTGTAAAACTCAAATCCATCAAAGATTACTTCTACAAACATTTTAGGAAAAAATAGATGCTTATACCTACCTCTCTACTCAACAACAAAAAAATCCTTCTTGGTGTAACCGGTTCTATAGCCGTTTACAAATCACTCGAACTCGCTCGTCTCTTTGTTAAAGCAGGTGCAGAGGTACGCGTTGTTATGAGTGAGAGTGCAAAGAAGTTTGTCACACCACTTACTTTTGAAACACTTACTTCCAATCGTGTACTTGATGATACAAATGAGTCTTGGATAGATGACCACAACCATATCAAAACAACAGAGTGGGCAGATATTTTTGTCATAGCACCGGCAACGGCAAATAGTATCGCCAAACTTGCAAATGCCATAGCAGATACCATGCTGCTTCAATGCGCCCTCGCCTTTAGTGATATGAAAATTTTAGCTCCCGCAGCAAATACAAATATGTTAAAGAATCCCATCACACAAGCAAACTTTAAAATGCTTGGTATCTCAAACTACACCATCATAGATACACAGACAAAAGAGTTAGCGTGTAAAACTGTTGGAGATGGGGCGATGGCTGAACCCTTAAATATTTTTTGGGCAACTGCCCGTGAGCTTTTAAAAGATACATTTTGGGCAGATAGACGCGTCATTGTTACAGGTGGCGGTACTATAGAGAAGATAGATGATGTCCGCTATATCTCCAACTTCTCAAGTGGTAAGATGGCATCAGCGGTAGCTACTGCTCTGTACTGTAGAGGTGCTGATGTAAATCTCATAAGTACACGCTTTGATGCAGACCTGCCAGAGGGTGTTTACAGACTCGATGTAACAGACTCTACAGAGATGTTAGAGTATCTCACAGACTCTATTCGCGTAGCAAAAAAAGGGAAACTCTCTAAAGCAACACTTGTAAGGGATGAACATATTCATCTTATCCAAAAGAAACCTTATCTTTTTATGGCAGCAGCGGTGAGTGATTATATTCCTGAATTTTCACAGAAGGGAAAACTCAAAAAGGATGTTTTAGGGGAGAATTGGGAGTTAAAACTGAAAAAAAATAGCGATATACTCTCTTCCATAGATAAAAATGGAATTAATGTTGTTGGATTTAAGGCAGAGATGGATGCTACAAATGCCCTACAAAATGCTACAAAGATGCTCCACTCAAAAGAGCTTGATGCAGTCTGCTTAAATGTTCTAAAGGACTCTGAGAGTTTTGGGACAGATACAAATGCTGTGACCTTTATAACAAGAGAGCAACAAGTTGTACTACCAACTGCCGATAAACTCTCTTTAGCTTTTGAGCTTCTTACACACGCCAAAGCATTAGAAGAGTAGAAAATGAATCAAGCAAAACACATAGCAATTATCATGGATGGGAATGGGCGTTGGGCAGAGCTTCAGGGTAAAAAAAGAGTCAAAGGGCATGAGGCTGGAGCAAAGGTTGTCAAAGATATAACAACCTACTGCTCTAACTCTACAGATGTGGAGCGCTTAACACTCTATGCCTTCTCAACTGAAAACTGGAAACGACCTCGTCTAGAGGTAGAGTTTCTTATGAAGTTGCTCAACACCTACTTAAAAAATGAACTTCCTGTCTATCTTGAAAACAATGTCCGCTTCGAGAGTATAGGCGACACAAGAGCTTTTTCTAAAACGCTGCAAAAGACCATAGCAACGGTAGAGGAGAAGACTGCCCACTGCGATGGACTTGTTCAATCTCTCGCCCTCAACTATGGAGCGCAAGATGAGATACTTCGTGCGATAAACAGACTCAAGAGTGAAACAGATGACATTACACTAGAGATGTTCTCCAACGCTCTTGATTGTAAGCATGATGTTGATATACTTATACGAACAGGTGGAGACCATAGACTCTCAAACTTTTTACTCTGGCAAGCGGCTTATGCTGAACTCTTCTTTACAGATACACTCTGGCCAGACTTTACAACAAAAGAGTTAGATAAAATTATAAAAAAATTTACGAAAATTGAGCGTAGATTTGGAGGATTAAAATGATAGAGTTGGTATTTGTTTTTATATTTGGACTTCTGTTTGGGTCATTTTTAAATGTGGTGATTTTGCGCATACCAAAGGAAGAGAGTGTTGTCTTTGAAGGCTCTTACTGTTACAGTTGTGGAAAAAAGCTCAAACCTTGGCATAATATTCCTCTTTTCTCTTGGATTTTTCTGGGTGGAAAGTGTGCTTTTTGTAAAAGTAAAATCTCTATTCAGTATCCGCTTATAGAGTTAGCTTCAGCGATTATTTTTCTGCTTGTCGCTATGAAAAGCGGTATCACTATTGCTTCTTTTTTTGTTGCACTGAGCTTTTTAATGCTGCTTGCTTTGGCAATGATAGACTTAAAATATAAAATGGTTCCAGACTCTCTTAATCTCTTGGCAATTCTCTTTGCAATCCTAGGTGCATCATCACCGCAAGGATTTATACTCAACTTACAAAACGCCCTGCTCTTCGCTGGGGGTTTTACCCTGCTTCGCTTTGCACTTTCTTACTACATGACTTCAGGTGTTTATAGAGCAGGACTCAAGACAAAAACATCTTGGAACAGACACTACGACAGAACACCGATGATTGAGGCTATGGGAGAGGGTGATATCATGGTCGCTGCAACTATGGGTGCGCTTTTAGGAGTGCAACTTACTCCCGTAGCTATTTTTTTATCTGCTCTTTTAGCGATGCCTGTTATGCTTCTAGTTATGAAAAAATCTAAAGAGGAGCAGCGTGTTCCTTTTGTCCCATTTTTAGCTATGGCTACACTTATTGTGTATATTTATGAGACGCCTATTTTAAACTTTATAGAGGCTAACTACTAACACGAATGAATAGACTTAACAAATACATCACAGATAATCTCTCAGCACTCTTTGTCTCGATGTTTATGCCTCTCTTTGCTATCGCTTCGGTTATATTTTTAATCAAGCTCGCGACCTATACTGCTGTTATACACCTCAGTATCTGGGAGATGACAAAGCTCTATCTCTTTTTTACTCCAGAGCTGCTCTTCTATACCCTTCCTGTTGCCTTTTTTATAGCAGCTACACTCTCGCTACTCAAACTCTCAAATGACAATGAGATAATTGTCCTCTTCTCTCTTGGCATTAAACCAGCCTATATTCTTAAAATACTTCTCAAACCAGCTCTGCTGCTAAGTGTTCTTTTAGGATTTAACTTTTTTGTACTTTTCCCCCATACAAAAATACTCTCAGGAAATTTTCTCTCCTATAAAAAGAGTGAAGCAAAGTTCAATCTCTCAGCAAGTGAGTTTGGAAACAGTTTTGGAGAGTGGCTCCTCTATCTTGGAAAGAAGAGTGAAGATGGCACTTTTAGCGAAGTCTTTCTCTTTAATAAAAAGCAAAAAGAGGAGATTCTAATCGCTGCAAAAAAAGCAGAGCTGATTAATGATGCAGGTATTTTAAGGCTTAAACTAACAAATGGACAAGGATACAGCTACTCAAAAAAGAAGTTTACTCAGATAAATTTTAAGACTATGCTCATTAATGATACTATGAAAACAGATTTGACTACATATCGCTCTACATTGGGATACTGGACATCAGATGAGAGAAAAGAGGCAAAACGACATATGCTTATCACGGATACACTTCTGAGTCTCTTCCCTCTGCTGAGTCTTTTTTTGGTACTCTCCTTTGGAGTAGTACACGCGAGACATCAAAAATCATATATCTACCTCTATCTATTTTTGAGTATAGCTATCTACTACGCCTCCATTATGATTTTACAAGACAGGCTCTACTACTACACTATTCCTACCGTAGCAGTTTTCTGGAGTATAGCTACTTACCTGCTCTATAGAAAAATGATTGTAAAGAGATTTTAATGCGTGTTGCTCTTAAACTTGCCTACAATGGAGCGCACTATTTTGGCTCACAACAACAAAAAGAGACTACCAACACTATCTTAGGAAAATTACTTGAAGCACTCAAGGCACTTGGCATAGACTCAAAGGTTGTCGCAAGCGGTAGAACAGATAGAGGTGTGCATGCAACAGGTCAAGTCTGCCATCTTGATTTGCCAGAGTTTTGGAGCAATCTTGAAAGACTTCTTCAAGTGCTAAACAACAAGCTCCCCTCCTCCATCAGGGTACTCAAGATACAAAGAGTCAAAGCAGATTTTCATGCAAGATACAGTACAAAAAAAAGAGTCTATAGATATCTCATCAAAGAGGGTGAAACAAATCCTTTTGAGAGTGAATTTATCACCTTCTTAACTAAAGTAAATTTTACAAAACTGGCTCACAACATCAAACTCTTTGAGGGGAGGTATGATTTTAAGCACTTTATGAAAAGTGGTAGTGATGTAGGTTCTACAGAGAGAGAAATCTTTAAAGCTTTTGCATATAAGCATAAAGAGTATATAATTTTATACTTTGAAGCAAATGGATTTTTAAGAAGTCAGATTCGCATGATGGTAGCTTCTCTGCTACACCTTGATGCGCAGAGTATAAAGCAGAAACTAGGTGGTCTGCAAGATTACAGAGTTAAACCGGCACCACCAAATGGTCTCTACCTTGCTAAGATAAAATATTAAAGGAAGTAAAAAATGCTAGAAGATATAAAAGTTCCAGAGGGTGTTAATAAAGAGACTCTCGAACATCTTATGGATCCAAAAAACTATGGAAAACTTGAACACCCGAGCTGTATAGGTGTGGCTCTTGATGAAAAGACAAAGGAGTATGTTATAGTCTATACACTTCTTGATGCAGACACCATTAAAGATATAAAGTTTGCTACAAATGGGTGTCAAGATACAGTTGTGATTGGTTCTATGTTTACAGAGATGATTAAAGGAAACGACATTGAATATGCTACAAAAGCTATAGAGAAGATAAATGAAAAGCTCGGCTCTCTCTCTGTACAACAACAAATCTGTGCGGACATCGTCTTTAGTGCTTTTCAAGCCTCTTTAATCAACTACAAAAATCTACAAAACGGAGAGAGTGAGGAGTTGCATCTTCTCAAAATGAAAGAGAGTTGTGAAGTTGTAGAGAGTGAGGAGAAAGAGAATGAATAAGACCTATCAGAAGAAACATGAACTCTGGCTAAGCATAACATTTGCATCATTTGCAATCAGTAACGAAGAGATAAAATCTCGTCTGTATGATTTTTCACAAATAGCTTTTAGGCATATGAAGTGGCTTGGTAGTGATATCTTAGCCTCTGGGGATGATTATAACTATGACAGAGATATGAAACTCAAAAAGAGTAGTTCTGTATTTGAAATCATTGATGCTCTTGTTGAAGAGATAAGTGCTATACAAGAGTATTATCCAAAAACTATCCTTGGAGAGAGAATCAAAACAGATGATGCATATCTGCTTGAGTACCTCCAAGAGATACGAAGTGTAGTACTTAACGACCAAGTAGTAACTGCTTTTAATATGAAGAGAAAATGGCTCAACAAAGAGCTAGAGCAGGAGCAGATAGATGCGCTTACACTCTTTTTGTTTGAGGAGTCCTATAAGGAGTATGAGCTTATCCTTATCTACGCTTATATGCAGGCAAGAACAGAAAATGCACTTCAGTTTAATGTTTTTCAAGACCTCATAGATGAGTCACATTTTCATCTAAAATCATTTGGTAATATGATGGCAAAGTTAGGGATACTTACACTCCCTAGGATGCTCCATGAGATGACCTATATTGTCAAAGATTTAGAGCAGTTTGTCATTGATGGTATTGCAGAGGAGGAGGCTGCAAAAGAGATGTGTAGAGAGCTGAGTGAACGCATAAAAGATGCAGAGTTATCAAAGTTTTTTGACTTTATTAACTATCAGGAGTCTTACCATATTGAGCTTATGAAGAAGTTACTCTCTTAATCACCTCAGTTACACGAGTGTCCCATAAAATCTCTTTATGGTCAAGCCCGCTGAGTTCTACATACTCTTTAAGGTTTGCAGCTTTTTTTATAAGTTTTTTTGTATGAGAGAAGGGAACTCTCTCATCATCCACAGAAGCAAATATATATGTCGGAGAGTTCACTTTTTGCAGATACGCATCTGTTGGAAACTTATAACGAAAGAGTTTATCTCCAAAAGGGTATATCTCTTTTGCCAATGATGCAACCGAATCAAAAGCACCTACCAAAAAGAGTCCCTTTACCTTACAATGCATCGCAACATAGGCTGCGGGTGTGGAGCCAAGAGAGTAGCCAAGCGTGTAAAAATCGCCATAATTTTTCTGCACTAATCCGGCGATATGAAGGGCATCTGAGAGTAAATTTATTTCACTTAAACTCCCCTCACTTTTTCCATAAGCACGGTAGTTAAAAGCAATAATTCGACATGATGGATATGTTGATGCAAACTTATTTATAACACCAACGGCATCATGATGTCTTCCTAAAAAGAGAAGAAGTGTTGCGACTGCATCTTCTGGCTCATAGACAACACCCTCAAGTGTAACTCCATCCTCTGCAGTTGCATCAAGCAGAGAACATTTAACACAGAGTTTCTCTTCTCTGTGATATGTGGGAGCAAAAAGGAGGTAGTATTGCCACTGATAAAAAGCAAACCCCAAAATTAACAGCGTTAAAATAGTAAAAACAGCATAAATCATCCCGATAATTGTAGTATAATTCGCTCATAAAAGGAATAATAATGCAGATTTTTGGAAAATTTACAACAAATTTTGATATGGACTACATCAATGGTCACTATATCTACCTCAATGAAGATGATGATGCAAAGATAACACCTCAAGAGTTGGAAGATATGCTTCAAAAAAAGCGCAAACGCAAAAGTGTCTGTGGTACTATATTTTTATACAACCCTGAACTCTCTCCAGTTGGCTACTCTATGAGTCGCTTTTTACAAGAAGATGGATTTGATAAGTATGACACCTTTGTACCCCTCAATGAAGACCCAATGAGTTATGTTATCAATGCAGGACTTAAAAATATCTACCCAAATAAACTTGTTGAGATAAAATATCTCTTTGGCTACAATCGTGCAAATATAGCACCTACGCCTATAATAGAGGAGTTTGATGCAGACTTAGATAAACTCACCTCTACACAACTCACACGCTATGATAGAGAACTCAATTATATAGATATACCTAACATCCGCCTGAGTGGTAAATTTGTCTTCTTTGGTATGGGTCATAAATATGACAGACACCACAAAGCCATCATAGCCTATGCACAAGCCTTAGCGGCACAGATAGCAAAAATGGATAAACAGGTTCTTTTCTTGCATGATAACAACTATGATGCAGATGAAGCACTCCAAAAGGCATACTTTTTATCTCCTTTGGCAACAGGAAAGATGAAAGAGGTTCGTGCAAATGCTTTTAAAGAAGTTTTTAAAGCTACACCTCATAAAATTGTAAAAATATCGTAAAAGAGGTTCAAAAAGTAATAGACAAGCGAAAACTGTATAGAAAAAACTTATAAAAGGAAACTATAATAAAAAACAAGATATCATTCAAACTATTACTTTATTCTATAAGTACCTAGGAGAGTTTGTGATTCGCTTATTATTTTTTTTCTTGTTAACCTACAGCAGCCTGTTTGCGAGAGGTGATATAAAAATCACTTCTGAACCTATAAATCTTACTGATTTTCATGTTGAAATTTATAAAGATACTTCAGCGTCGCTTGCGCTTGAAAATATACAGCAAATCAAATGGTTTCAAGAGCATACCAATCATCTTCAAAGCACTATAGAAAAATCAAATCTCTGGGTACACTTTACACTCTCTAACTCTACAGATGAAATAAAAAAGCTTTTTATCTACTTCCCCGATGCTACTTTAGAAAAACTTGATTGCTACATTATAGATGAAGATGGTAAAGTAGTGACACAAAAATCAGGGGTAGCAAATGCACAAGAGCATACAGCCTCTAAAACAAAATTTGAAGTAACTCTTAAAAATTATGAAACAAAAGAGATTTACATACGTATTTTTAATCCACATACTTATAGCTATAAATTTTGTCTTTTGGATGAAAAATCACTCTATGATCTCTCCACAAAGTATAATACTCTCTATATTCTCTTTTTTGGAGCGCTTCTTACCTTAATTCTCTACCATCTTTTTCTTTATTTTTATAGCAAAAATGCTACATATCTATACTATGTTTTATATGCTTCTGCACTTCTCTATTGGCAAGCTTCACTCAATGCTATTACGCCATTTAATAATTTTACATCACTCTCCTCATTTTATTTTACAACTCTGACAATATCTATCCCTGTTGTTTTTTTAATGTTCTTTACAAGAAGAAGCATCGCTTTAGGCAGAACATATCATCTACTAGATAGTATCTTGTTGATTATGACCCTACTTTATCTCGTTATCTCTGTCGGACTCTTTTTTCAACCAATAATTCCATACTACATTATAAATATGGTAAATATTGCTATTTTGCTCTTTTTACTCTTTACATCATTTTTGGTTTATCTAAAATCGAGCGCATCCAATGCACTCATTGTCACAATAGCGCAGCTTATCTTCTTAGGTGCATACAGTTTTTATTTTCTTATGCATCTAGGGTTTCTCAGTTTTGATAGAGACATCACCAACCTTCTTGTTTTTTCTATCTTTGTTGAACTTATAATCTTTGCATTTACTATAATGCACAGCCTAAGGAAGAAAGAAGTCACAGTTGTTGCACCTTTAGAGAAAAAAGTTGTTCAAACAAAATCACCAGAACTGCTTACACAAGAAGCACCTCAGATTATGAATCTTGAAGGTGGATTTAATCATCTGCTCAACAACACTATAGAAGCGATAGTAGTTTTTCAAGAGGACATCTGTATAGATATCAATGATGCAGCACTCACACTTTTTGAATACAACACAAAAAAAGAGGCACTTGGAAAGCATATAAACAAATTTATAACACATAGCTCTCTCGAGAGAACACAAAAGAATGAACTCAACGAAGATACTGTAGTTGTCCATGAGATAGATGCCATAAAAAGAAATAGAGAGGTATTTCCAGCATTTTATAAAAGTTACTTTAGTGATTTAAACTCGGAGAGAGTTCAGGTAACTGCCTTCATTGATATTTCCCCATTTAAGACTAAAGAGCTTAACTTAAAACAGGCGAAAACAAAAGCAGAAGAGGCAACAAGGATAAAATCTGAGTTTTTAGCAAATATGTCTCATGAGATTCGCACACCTATGAACGGTATCTTGGGTATGAGTCACCTAATGATGCAGACAAGACTTGATAAAAAACAGCGAAATTTTCTTCAAAAGATAGATGATAGTGCGCGTGCCTTGCTTGGTGTCATCAATGATATTTTAGATCACAGTAAAATGGAAGCTGGAAAACTAACCATTGATAATGTTCCTTTTGATATGAACGAACTGCTTGAGAGTACCATTAGTATTGTAAATGTTAAAGCGCAAGAGAAGGGTGTACATATAAAACTCAACTACGATTTAAATGCCGCAGATAACTTTTATGGTGATTCCCTACGCATTGGACAGGTACTTAAAAACCTTCTCAGTAATGCCGTGAAATTTACACAGAGTGGAGAGATAGTTGTCTCTTTTAAAAAGACAGGAAAAAATCTCTTCTGCTTTAGTGTTAAAGATAGTGGCATTGGAATGACACCAGAACAACTTAAAGGACTTTTTGAGCAGTTTACACAAGCTGACAAATCAACAACTCGTGTCTATGGAGGTACTGGGCTTGGTCTGAGTATCTCAAAGAAGCTTGTAGAGCTTATGGATGGCGAGATAAAGGTAGAGAGTGAAGTAGGTGTTGGCAGTACCTTTAGTTTTGAATTACCTCTTGTTGAGCTTGAAGATGATGCAATAAGTCTCAAACATGAGAAACTAGACCCAAATAGTATCAATGTACTCATTGGCAGTAAGATTTTACTTGTTGAAGATAATCTCATTAACCAAGAGATTATTCTAGGACTCCTTGAAAATAGCGGTATCAAGATAGATATCGCAAACAACGGAAAAGAGTGTTTAGAGAAGTATAAAGAGAATGATTATGAACTTATCTTTATGGATCTGCATATGCCACTTATGAATGGATACGAAGCGACTATGATTATTAGGGAAACAGATAGTGAAACTCCTATCATTGCGCTTACTGCAAATGCTATGAAAGAGGATGTAGATAAAACACTTGCTGTGGGAATGAATGAACACCTCAATAAACCAATCGAGATAAATAGACTTTACGAAGTGTTACTAAAATATATCTCTAAAAAAGTAGATGATTATGATCCTTCTATCGTGGGAGATGAGATTGAGATTCCAGAGTTTGAAAATATTAATGTAGAGCTTGGACTCAACCACTTAGGTAACAATAGAAATCTCTATCTAGAAATCTTAAAAGATTTCTATAATCAATATAAAGAGTTTACTCTTGAGAACATGGAAGAGGATCAGATAAAGATGGAAGTACATACACTCAAAGGCTTGAGTGCAAGTATCGGAGCAGAAACACTTAATGAAATAGCTAAGAGAACGGATGCTTCAATGGACAAAAATCTCTTTAGCCTTCTCTACATAGAGTTAAATCTCGTTATTGAAGAGTTAAAAATTCTTGACCAAGAGCTTATCGAAGCGCAGGCGCAACTCCTACCTGCAACAGATCAGCAGATAGCAGAGTATTTTAAGTCTCTGAAGTTCCAGCTCAAAACAAACAGACCAAAAAACATCAACCCTATTATCGAAGAGATTTCAAGATATGAACTCTCAGAGTACAATAAAGAGCTATTTATGCACGTAAAACAGCTTACCCTAAACTATGAATATGAAAAAGCAGAGCAACTATTATGATACCAAACAATAAAAAAACAATCCTTATCGTAGATGATACAAAGATAAACATAGACATACTTTTAGAGCTTTTGGGCGATGCGTATGATATTTTAGTCTCCCTTTCAGGAAAGCGTGCTTTAGAGATAGTTGAAGAGAATCATGTAGATATCATTTTGCTCGATATTTTGATGCCAGATATCAATGGTTATGATGTCTGCAGAGTCTTAAAAACAAAAGAGAAAACAAAAAATATTCCTGTTATTTTTATTACTGCAAATACAGATGAGGAGTCTATAGAGAGTGCCTTTGAAGTAGGTGGTATAGATTATATTACCAAACCTTTTAAAGCACTTGAACTACTTGCAAGACTTAAAACACATCTTGGTATGCAAGAGTTAATAAAAGAGCTTGAGGACTCTCAAAAAAGCCTAGAGCAACTTGCTTCACAAGATCATATGACGAAGCTTTACAATAGAAGATACTTCTCAGAGATGTCACTTAAAATTTTGGAACTTGCAAAAAGAAATAAAACAGATTTATCTATCCTTATGCTTGATATCGACAAGTTTAAAAATGTAAATGATACTTATGGACATCATGTGGGTGATGATGTCATTATTGCACTTGCCAATGTTCTTAAAAATATTAGCAGAAACAGCGATATCGCTTGTAGATTTGGGGGTGAAGAGTTCTTGTTACTGCTTCCCGAGACAAATCTAGAGGGTGCCTACGCTATTGCTGAGAAGATACGTAAACACGTTGAACAATTGGTTGTAAAATTAGAAAACCATGAACCACTTCACTTTACAATTAGTGCAGGTGTGGCACAATACAATCCTGAAAGTGAGTTAAATTTAGAAAAGACTATTCAAAGAGCAGATGATGCACTCTATGAGGCGAAAGAGAGTGGTAGAAACAAAGTGTGTAAAGGGTAAAACACTACCTTTTTTTGAAAATCAGTAGTGTTTTATCTTCAGTATCATAAAGAGAGAATGTCTGCTTATCAATGAGTTTTAACTTCTCTATCTTTTTAAAGAGTTGCATCTTATGAAAGTACTGTACTATTGTATCTTGACGCTTTTCATATAAGCCCTCTTTTTGCTTTTGAAAAAGAGTAAATTTTGTATGCAGCTCATCGTTGCTAAACTCTGCATCAACACTTAAAAACTCATCTTCACTCTCGCTGCTCATAGTTCCCTCTGCTACATCAGAAAAACCATAACGGGTATTTATATCAGCTATGAAAATGCCATCATCTGTAAGCTTATCAGCCATAGAGTTCAAGAAGTCTTTTAAAGTCTCCGCGTCCATAAAGTTGAGTACATCAAATATACTCACTATGGCATCAAATTTTCCCTGCACTTCTCGTGCATCAATACACTCTGCATCAAGTCCTGCTTCTTTGCACTCAGAAACCATAACAGCACTTAAGTCCACACCTTTACACTTTACACCATCGCTTATCATACGCTGCATAAAGCCACCACGACCGCAACCTACATCTAAAAGTGTTTTTACACCCTTTCCATCAAGTTCTGAACGGTAGAGATCATAAAGGGCTTCAGTAGCCTCTTCTATGCCTAATAAGTGTTCTGCTTTTGCGTAAAGATCTAAATTTGTCATTATTTACCTGTTTTCAGCTTTAATAACAGCTTCTATCTTTTCATAAATATCTAAAACTTCATCTTTTTTTGCGATGTAAGAGTTTTTGTTTGCTATAAGGTAGGTAGAGCTTGTCATGATATCCTCTACAACCTCTAGTCCATTTTGCTTCATAGTAGTACCCGTCTCAACAACATCTACAATCATATCAGCAAGACCGATAAGAGGAGCAAGTTCTACAGAACCGTTGAGCTTAATGATTTCAACACTTACTGCTCGCTCTTCAAAGTATCGCTTCGTGATGTTGACCATTTTAGAAGCCACTTTTAGCTCTGGTTTTGTAAGGTCAAGCTTTTCACCTACTTTCATCCCTATAGAGACCTTGCAGACACCACGATGCAAGTCAAGCAGACGCACTACATCAAGTCCCTGCTCCTCTAGAGTGTCAAGCCCTACTACACCAATATCCGCTGCTTGATGGTAAACATAGGTCGCAACATCTTGGTTACGAACAAGCAAAAAACTAAAATTTGGAGTATCTAAAATAAGTTTTCTATCATCAAACTTAAAACCATCACCAAAGATAGTTTCAAAAATTTCAAGAGTCTCTTTAGCAATACGACCTTTTGGAAGTGCAACTGTTAGCATTGTAAGCCTTTATATCTTAATAATTTTCGCATTTTAGCTAAATAATGCTTATAATCTTTTTCATTCCACTAAAAATTAATTTTTCATCTACTTCTGCTTGAGGGAATATTTTTTGCAAGAGTTTTGCGTCACCACCTGTCAAGATTATAGGAAGCTTATAGGATGTAACTTCTCTATGAAGAGTCTTTAAAAATCCATAACTAATAGCGTCCTGAGAATTTTTAGGGAGACTCTCTAAATCTAAAGTGAAGTTAAAACTGTAATCAAGTGCGGGAGAGATATTTTTATAGCATTTTGACATTGCGCGAATACCGGGATAGATAAAACCACCCACAAATACACTATCCCTTATAAGATCAACAGTTATAGCACTTCCTGCATCAACAACGACTCCATTTGCAACAGCCATTGAAGCGACAACTCTATCGATACCCATTGTCTCATAAAAAGATTCCATAGAAATAAATGATGCAAGATTTATCCAGTTTTCCAACTCAAAGAGCTGTTCGTTCACTTTACTGTTTACAGAGATATAATAGACTTTTTTTTTAATACTATTAGGAGAGAAGGAAGTGACACTCTCTTTGAACTCACTCTCACCATCAAAAAAATGATACGAAGTATTACCAATATCACACAGAAGCATTACTGAATCTTCCATCCTGCTTCTTTAAAAGCAGCTGCAGCCTTAGAGCAAAGCGGTGCATCAATGAAAATAATCTTATGCTTGAAGTTATGCTCACAAAAAATCGTGAGTTTCGCATAAATCTCTTCCATCTTATGCACATCTTTCATAAGTACCCTGCTCTTCTGACTTATTGCAAAGATAGCCCAAAAGTAACCATTTAAGTCCGTTGCTTTATATATTTTTATTTTGTTTCTGATGCCTAACTCTTTGGGAGCTACCTCTTGCATTTTTTTATAAATTTTCCCTCTTTTTCTGAGAGAATCCACGATCATCTGCATATCGATACTTTTGCCTTTTTACTATTTTTATGACATTTTATCTTAGGAGAGTATAATATAACTTGAAATTTTATTGCACACTATGGTAGTGTCAAAAGAATTTTTTTCAAATTTGAAGTTTTCATGTAACATCTTCTTAAGGAGCAGACTAGATAGTCTTGATATAGTTCCTTTTTTCTCAAAACAAAGGGATAGTTTACAGACTCTATAAGTTCTCTATTTTTCATTAAATTTTTAGAGGAACTTTTTATAATCATTATCTGTAACTTTTGCATCAAGTAAGCTCTAGCGAGTGCTGGAACTTCGGATTTTTTCTCTGCAAAGCGACTTTGTAATACTTTCATACTCTCTAAAAAAAGCTTCTCATAAGAGAGTTTTCCCTTAAGTGATGCAAATATAATGATATTTTGCATCATCTTTGAGAGAGGCGAGACATAGTATTTATCTAAGAGTCCTGCTTGTATCTTCAGTCCATCATCTGAGAGATACCAGATACCTTTTTTATAAAACTTCTCTTTGGCTTTTTCTAAAAGATACGCTACAAAATCCAACTTCTTTGCGTCATAATCAACCTCATATCCAGCAAGAAGTGCAGCAATAAAAAAACTATAGTCCTCTAGCAAACCCTTTTGCGTAGGCACTCTATCTAAAAGTGTTTGATGATACAAAACACCCCTCTCAAACATAAGGCTTGTCAGTTTTTGAAGCGTTTCATCTGCCATATTTGCATACCTTTTATCAATCACAGATGCAGAATAAAGTGCTTCTATCATGAGTGCATTCCATGCTGTATTTATCTTTTTATCTATAAAGGGGTACTCTTTTTTCTCTCTTACTTTGAGTAGTTTCTCTCTTGCTACCTTAAAGTATGAAGGTCGTTTTTCATCCTCAATGTTTATATGCATCTGATCTTTAAAGTTTGGATAAAATTCAAACTCAGTTTGTGCTATCTCCTCTTTTGTAAAAGTAAAGTAAGCACCCTCTTTCTCATTCGTATCAGCATTTGATGCACTATAGTAAAGATTATTTTTTTTATAATGTTTTTCTAACATTGCTATGGTCTCTTCTACTACATTTTTATAGAGTTCTTTTTTTGTTTTTTGATAAGCCCTTACATATAGGGGTATTAATTCAGCCTGAGTATAGAGCATCTTCTCAAAGTGAGGAATCTCCCAAGCTGCATCAGTAGAGTAACGAAAAAAACCACCCTCTACTTGATCATAAAGACCTCGAAGCGCCATCATATCTAGCATTTCATAGGCAAAACTCTCCAACTCTTTATCATGGTTGAGTGCAGCTAAGTCCATCATTAGTGAAAGTTTTGAGGCTTCAGGAAACTTTTTACTCACTCCAAAACCACTATATATCTCATCATAGCTCTCTTTTAAGTCTTCTGCTAAACTCTTTGCATTGAGTGCATCTTCTGTTGCATTCTCAAAAAGTTCCCTAGGTTTCTCTTGAAGCGTTGGTAGGCTATTCGTATAAAAAGCTTTTGCAAGTCTTGGTACAAGAGTATCTAGACCCTCAGCATAGGACTCTTTATGGAGTGGAATATACGAACCGATATAAAAAACCTCTCGTGATGGTGTAAGAAAAAGTGTTAAAGGCCACCCTCCTCTTCTCCCTTTTACTTTGAGATACAGCTCTTGATAGAGTGCATCAATTTGTGGCATTTCCTCTCTATCTACTTTGATACTGACAAAATTTTTATTGAGTAGTTTGGCTAGAGATTTATTTTTAAACGACTCTCTTTGCATCACATGACACCAATGACAGGTGGAGTAGCCTATGGAGAGAAAGATTGGTCGGTTTTCTTTGAGTGCTTTTTTAATTCCCTTTTCCCAAGGGTACCAGTTAAGAGGATCATTTTTATGTGCTTGTAGATAGGGAGAAGTTTCAAATTTGAGTTCATTTGCAGATATTGATTCATAAAAGAAAAGTTGCGATATTATTACGAGAAGAAAAATTTTTTTCATACTCCAAGTATATCAAAAAAATAGAAGTTTATTAGCCTCAACAAACATTGAGGCCAATAAAAAATTGATTATGTATGTTTATTTAATCTCAGAAAGAAGATCAGGATTAATAACAAGGTTTCTTACACCATGCGCATGCTCCTCTTCAAATTGGTTATGTTCAAACCAATCTTTTACCGTCGCAATATTTACCTTTTCAACCTTTGGTCTCACACTCCATGTAACTTGATATGGTGAAAATGTTTCATTATATCCGGGGCCAGTTGTTGAACCTTCATATACTACTGGTGTTCCTGTAGTGTTAGGAATATTGACGGCTTGATTATGACCTGAAACTTTTGCAACTTTATTTAACTCTGTAAAATCAGCTGCTTTATCATCATTCACAAGAACATATACTTGAGACTCTACGCGCAGTAGAGGCTGTTTTCCTGCTTCATATCCAACGAGACAACTTCCCAAACCATGCTCTAATGTTGCTTGAGGATTACTCGCATAAACATAATGAACTTCAATAGTGTCTCCAGAGTATAGCGGATTATGTTCCGTTTCAATTGCATATTGTGCTAATTCTGCTTTGCTTAAAGTACCGGAGTATTTATATCCTCCTCCAAACCCTTCTTCATCACCATTGCCTGCATATTTAGTAAATTCACCACCTTTATGCTCAGCACTTTTATGAAAGTGTATATCACAAAGATACATCTCAGAAGGTGCTGGAGCTGTAGTTGTTGCCTTTTTATTATAACCTACCTTATTATCTATATCTCGAGGTGATTGAGGACCAACATCTTTGCCTATAACACTCTCAGCAAGTAACTGTCTTTGCTCCTGCATAGCCTCGTCTGATCTTTCATTGAGATTTCCAACATAATGATCAGCAACCACAGATGAAGAGTGATCGGACGGTGTAACTGAATCAGATTTTCCACAACCTGAAAGTGCTACTATTGCCACTAGAGAGATAGTTAAAATTGAATTACGCATATAAATCCTTGTTTAATATTTGTTTATAAAGAGTCCTGCTTTAAGATTATCTCTAAAAGCAGGACTCTTTATAATGTGGGATTGTAATATAGATAAACTTAGATATCTATAATTTCAAAGAAAGAGGTTTATTTAATACAATTTTTATAGAGGAGCTGATAGTATCTGAACTTAGTTTTATAAGATAAGTATTTTTAATAACGATAGAGTTTAAATAATTACTATAGACTAATATATTCCACTCTATAGATTGATAAAAATCTGTGGATTGGTATTGAGTAATAAATCGGTAGTGTAAAATAATTTCTGTAAATTCCAAATTGACTATGATTATGAAAAAATAAAAAGGATCATAGAGATGGAATTACAAGGGAAAAAGATAGAATTTGAGTTAGAGGAGTTTGTACCACTT
>JALWSY010000118.1 GCA_027083035.1 Sulfurimonas sp.
GATCTTGACCCTTATGAATGTGATGAAATTTGTATGCAGGATTATCTTGATAATGGAAAAATTTTCTCCTTTTTAGCACATGCTTACAAAAAATTAGAAAACAATACACAAAACGAAGCAAGAGTTATGCTTATTTCTATTTTTAATCTTGGTTCATTTAGTAATGGTGCTATCATTAGAGTTGCCTTACTGCTTCCTTATAAAAAAATAGGTAAATATGCAGCCTCTACAACGAATGCTACTTTTGCGTATATGATGACGAAGAGTCACCCTTTTGTACTAAAAAGCTATAAAATAGAAGATGAAAGCGTAGAAGAGATACAAAAAGCATTTATGGAGATACAAAAAGATGGTTTTAATTATGTCATAGCCCCATTAACACATACAGGCACAGAAAATATCATTAAAATAAACCCTAATCTCACCATTTACTTTCCAACCATCAATAAAAAAGATGTAAATACAACATCATCTTCACTCTATTTTGGTGGAATAGATTATGAAGCACAGAGCAATTTACTGTTAAAAGAGGCTCTCTCCCCACTCATTATATTTTCTGATAAATCTGCAACAGGAAGAAGACTTGCACTCTATCAAGAGCATGAATATCTTTATCCAACAAAAGTAGTTCAAGAAGATATACTTGAAACAAATAGCAGTTCATTTTTTGGAGATGTTGTAAGCGTATTTGCACAAGTGAGTGATGCAGATTTTGAGCAGAATGATAGTGATGTAGAAGCATCTAATGATGCAGTAAGAGAAGACAAAACCGTTTTAAAATATTTCATCTCTAAAAAAACAACCAACTTAGAAGATTACCTCAAAGAAAACGAAGAGATACGACAAGGCTCTTTTCTTCTTAATACACCTATTGTTAAGAGTGGTATGATTATGTCACAGTTAACACTCTACGATGTCAATGCAACAAATATCCTCTCAACACAAATCAACTACGATCCACTCCTACTCTCTATGACACAATACAATGACCGTAAAGACATGGTGATAGCCAACTCCATCACACAAAATAATAATGTCCTCACAGAGACGAACTCTCTGCTAAGTAATGATATTGTATATGATTGGATTAACTATACGACGACCATTGGAGTGGACTACTTTTATGCACGTATCTCAGGAGAAGATAGAATTTACGATACTAGATTAAAGAACAATCAAATGATTTATGATATAGAACTACGTCAACCATCCTACTCAAGATTTGTCAAATATGTACGTCCTCAACGCGAGTCAAGGGTCATTGATATGCTTGAGAAAAATGTCAATCTAGAAGAGTGAAAGTAGTAACTCTTTTGTCGTTTTATCAATCTTTTGGGGCTTCCCATCAAAATTGATATATGCAAGTGTTATCTCAAGTGTAAAAAGCTTTTCTGTCTCTTTGAAAATGTGTTGCTTCAATATAAAAGAAGCAGCCTTCATCTTTACAAGCTCACTCTTCACTTCAAGCAAATCCCCAAGCTTCGCACTTTTAAAAAAATCTCCCACAACACGACGAGCCACAAAATGCCCCTCTTCTAAGACAGGAGTAATCCCATGCGCATAAAAAGCCTCACTACGAGCCCTCTCACAGAAATTTAAGTAGTTAGAGTGATACACCACACCACCAGTATCTGTGTCCTCGTAATAGACCCTAATTTGCATACTCAACCCCTTTTTCATTCATTGTAAGTGCAATTATACAAAAATTTCTAACCCTCTACAAAAATATTTTAAAAGATAGGTGCTATAATACGGCACAAATACTAAACTAAGGCTACCTTCGTGCAAGAGACTGCTATACAGACACAAAAATTTATACTCAAACTATTTCCAGAGATCATGATTAAAGGCTCCTCTGCAAAGCGGCAGATGGTAGGACAACTCTATACAAACCTGTTAAATATCTTTGAACGCATAGACACAAGCATTAAGGTGCGAAAGTTCTCTGACAAGATAGAAGTTATCTCTCCTATAGACCTGCTTCCTGAAGTAAGACAAAAACTCTTAGATACTTCTGGGATAGAACAGATACTTGAAGCCCTGCAGTTTGATGCAATGGATACGCTAGAGAAGATAAAAGTGAAAGTGGGTGAAGTTGTTGCTTCTTCGTTAGAGGGAAAAAGCTTTGTTGTGCGTGCAAAGCGTACGGGAAAGCACTCTTTTAACTCTGTTGAGCTTGAGCGAACTGTTGGTGGGTATCTTCTGGCACACTCAAAAGCAAAGAGTGTTGATTTGAAAAACCCTGAGACTACTGTTCAACTTGAACTCATTGAGAGTCAACTCAATATCATTACGGCAAGATACAAAGGGCTGAGTGGTTTTCCCATAGGGACACAGGGTGATATCCTCTCGTTGATGTCTGGAGGCTTTGACTCTACTGTTGCATCATACCTGACGATGAAGCGTGGTATTAAAACGCACTTTATATTTTTCAACCTTGGTGGCAATGCGCATGAGATAGGTGTAAAGCAGGTTGCACTCTACCTTTGGAATAGATTTGGTTCTTCACACAAGGTAAAGTTTATCTCTGTCCCCTTTGATGCAGTTATAGAGGAGATTTTTCGTTCTACCCCTCCAACCTACATGGGTGTAACACTCAAGCGTCTTATGTTGATGGCTTCTGAGAAGATAGCTGATACGATGGAGATTGATGCACTTGTAACAGGAGAGAGCGTGGCACAGGTCTCAAGTCAAACACTCCGAAATCTTGCACTCATAGATGAAGTGAGTAACAAACTTATCTTACGACCACTCTCCACCATGAACAAACCAGAGATAATCTCCATAGCAAACGACATAGGGACACGCCACTTTGCAGAGAGTATGCCGGAGTATTGTGGTGTTATCTCGCAAAACCCAATCACACATGGCTCTTTTAAGAGAATGCAAAAGGTTGCCCAGCAGTTTAACTATGAAGTGTTAGACAAAGCAGTAGATGATGCACAGCATATCTATGTGCATGAGATTGTTGAAGATATAAATAATTTAGCAGCAGTTGAGGTTGTAAATGAACTCTCAGATGAGTTTGTTGTCATAGATATCCGAGCAGAAGATGATTGTGTAACGACAAGTTGCGAGAGTATAAAGATACCTTTTCATAAACTCAAAAAGGAGTTTAAAAATCTCGATGCCGAGAAAGAGTACCTGCTCTACTGTGATAAGGGCATCATGAGTCAACTCCATGCACAATATCTCAGAGATGAGTTTGGCTGCACCAATGTGAGAGTCTATAGACCTAAGGAGGGGTAAATCCCTACCCTAGTTTGGAGATAATCGCCTTCTCAACTTCATCTATGTCTGCAGTTCCATCAACTGTGATGTAAACTAAGTCATCTACCTTAGAAGCAAGCTCTTTGTAGTAGTCAGTTAGTGGCTCAGTAAGTTCATGATAGACTTTGAGTCTGTCTAAAACAACATCCTCTTTATCATCATCTCTCTGCACTAAATCCTCACCTGTAATGTCATCTTTTCCATCTACTTTTGGTGGGTTATACTCAATATGGTAAGTTCTTCCTGATGCAAGGTGTGCGCGACGACCACTCATACGCTTCACAATCTCCTCATCTGGTACATCAATCTCAATAACAGCATCGATGTGAATCCCTGCATTTGTTACAGCATCCGCCTGTGCAAGGGTACGAGGAAAACCATCTAAGAGATACCCATTTTTACAGTCATCTTCAGCAATTCTATCTTTTACAAGACCAATGATAATATCATCTGTTACAAGTTGCCCTGCATCCATAGCAGCCTTTGCCATCTTACCCATCTCTGTTCCCGCTTTTATTGCAGCGCGCAGCATATCACCTGTAGAGATTTGAGGAATGTTATATTTTTTTGTAAGAAACTGAGCCTGTGTACCTTTTCCGGCACCCGGAGCTCCTAGAAGAATTATTCTCATGTTTTAAATCCTAAAATTTTAATTACGCAATTATATACAAATGAGTTTAAAGTTATATAACTTAGGGTACAATGCCAATTTTATTGGGAGAAATTAATGAACACAAAACAATTCGCGTATCTTACTTTAACGCTCTTAACGGTTGTATCTGGGTACTTCTATCTGCGGTATGCCTACAAAGTGACAGATTCAACACCTTTTACACAAGAGATTGTACTTATTATACTTGGAACCTTGGCTACTGTCTTTATTACTGCACTACTACTAAACAAACAGACAGAGGTAGAGATAGTCAAAGAGCAGAGCATCAAGTTTCTTGATTTGAAAACAAAAACCTATGAGCGTCTGCTTGATTTAATGGAGAGTATGTCTGCAAAAGAGAGTTTTCATGAAGATAGTATCACAAAACTACACTTTATCACACATAGACTCGCTATCTTTGCTTCTCCGGCTGTTTTAAATGAATACAACGCCTTTTTAAATGTTATCTCAGAAATTTCTAAAGACAGCTCTTTTCAAAATGATAAAGAAATCCTCTCTGAAGCACTCAGTCGTCTTACTGTGCAGATACGTTTTGATTTACTCAATGAAAATGCTTCTAGCACCCCTACATACTCACTTGAACAGATTAAAAAACTTATTAAACGTAACTCAGAAAATGCTTCAAATATTCATATAGACTAGGATGGCTACTCACCCCACCCTAGCTTCTCTTTAAGCACATCAAAGTAGTTAAACTCCTCCCTATGGATAAGTCGCACTCTTTTTTTTGCTAAATTGATATGCACACTCTCATCCTGTTCTAGTTCATATTTATCTTGTCCATCTATTATCAACAAAGCCCTCTCTTTTGGTGTTTTCATCTCTATAGAAAACTCTCCGGGCAGCACTACTGGTCTTTGTGTAAGTGAGTGTGGACAGATAGGTGTAAGTGCAAAAACATTTGTAAGAGGAAAGAGAACGGGACCCCCTGCAGAGAGATTGTACGCTGTTGAACCTGTCGGAGTGGAGATTATCACACCATCACCAAAGTAGGTATTAAAAGCCTTCCTATCTACTAATGTCTCTACATGAATCATATTTGAAACAGAGTGACGCGTCAGAACGATATCATTAAAAGCATACTGTTTTATCTCCTTTGCATCTTGTGTAAAAGTTGCTTCTAAAATAGAGCGCTCATCTACCCTCACCTCACCTTGCAATATTTTTGTTACAAAAGTATCAAGCTCATCGAGCTTTATATCTGCTAAAAAACCAAGTGTTCCGGCATAAACCCCCAAAACAGGGATATCATGTTTAAATGAGCGTCTTATTGCAGAGATAAGTGTACCATCGCCACCAAGTGTCACAAGGATATCAGAACTCTCGCATAACAAATCAAACTCCATCCCCATAACACCTATCATTCCCCCGCTGACACTATCTAAGTTCACATCTATCTTATGTTTTGTGAAAATTCTCTCAAGCTTATAGTAATGCTCTTTTAATTCAGGGGTAGATGGACGTAAAACAACACCCACCTTTTTAATGCGCTTTAGACTCATAGTTGCTCTTTATTTAAAAATATTTTGTTAATTATACACTTTTTTTCGCTATAATCGCGAAAATATTTTTATTAGGACTCTATTATATGAGAAGTCATTACTGTACAGATTTAAGTGAAACAAATGTAGGTGAGAGTGTAGTTCTTACGGGTTGGGCAAACAACTACCGTGATCATGGAGGTATTGTCTTTATTGATCTACGCGACAAAAGTGGACTTATTCAACTCACCTGTGATCCAGAAGATAGCAAAGAGGCACATGAAGTAGCTAATAGCGTAAGAGATGAGTATGTACTTATCGCAAAGGGAAAAGTACGTCTTCGCGGTGAAGGATTAACAAATCCACGTCTTAAAACAGGCGCTATAGAGATTGTTGTTGATGAGCTTATCATTGAGAATAAATCCGCACCGGTTCCTTTTGTTATCGGAGACAAAAATGTAGGAGAAGAGACAACACTAAAGTATCGCTACCTAGAGCTTCGTGATCCAGATCTCTACAATGTTTTTCGTCTGCGTTCAAAGACGGCCATAGCAGCGAGAAATATTCTTGATGCAAATGGCTTTTTAGAGGTTGAAACACCGATACTTACAAAATCAACTCCAGAGGGTGCAAGAGATTATCTTGTTCCATCGCGTGTTCACAATGGCGAGTTTTACGCACTCCCACAATCACCACAACTCTTCAAACAACTTTTAATGGTTGGTGGATTTGACAGATATTTTCAAATCGCAAAATGTTTCCGTGATGAGGATTTAAGAGCTGACAGACAGCCAGAGTTCACACAGATAGATGTTGAGATGAGTTTTTGTAATCAAGAGGATGTCATCAAGGTAGCTGAAGATTTACTTACAGCTATGTTTAAAGCGGCTGATATCGATGTAAAACCTCCTTTTAACCGCATCACATATAGTGATGCAATGGAGCTGTATGGTTCTGATAAACCAGACCTGAGATATGATCTGAAGATGGTAGATGTTATTGACATCTTCAGCAGATGTGATAATGAAATCTTTACAAATATTGCAAAAGATCCAAAGAAGAACCGTATTAAAGCACTCAGAGTTCCGGGTGCTGATTTAGTTTTTTCTAAGCGTGAGATGAAAGGTTTTGAGGACTTTGTTCGTAAATTTGGTGCGCATGGTCTTGGATACTTCCAGATGAAAGAGGATGGGCTTAAAGGTCCACTTGTGAAGTTCTTTAGTGAAGAGGACATCGAGCTTATCATAAAAACAACCGAACTTGAAGTGGGTGATGTTGTATTTTTTGGTGCCGGTGAGAAGAAGACTGTTTGGGATTACATGGGGCGTTTTAGAAACTTCATCGCAGAGCATGAGAAGATGCATCTTATAGATGAAGATGCATTTGAGTTTGTATGGGTTGTTGATTTTCCTATGTTTGAAGTGGAAGATGGTAAGATTAAAGCCCTGCATCATCCATTTACAATGCCAAAAGATACAAACAAAGAGGATCCGGAGGAGATAGAGTCTATCGCTTATGATATCGTTCTTAACGGTACTGAGCTTGGTGGTGGATCTATCCGTATCCATAAAGAGGATGTACAAGAAGAGGTATTTAAACTTCTTGGTATCGAAGAGGAGGAGGCGCAAGAGAAGTTTGGTTTCTTACTTGATGCACTTAAATTTGGTGCGCCTCCACATGGTGGTTTTGCGCTTGGTTTTGACAGACTTATTATGCTTATCACGAAAAAAGCAAGTATCCGTGATGTTATTGCCTTCCCTAAAACGCAAAAAGCCTCTTGTGTACTTACACATGCACCGAGCGAAGTAGATAACCAACAACTACGCGACTTGCATATTCGCCTAAGAGAACAAAGTAAGTAATGAAAAAACTATTTCTAATCATTGGCGCACCGGGTTCAGGGAAGACTACTGATGCGGAGCTGATTGCAAAAGAGAGTGAAAATATCTCCCACTACTCCACCGGCGATATGCTTCGCGCAGAGGTTGCTTCAGGGAGTGAGCTTGGTAAAAAAATAGACAGCTTTATCTCTAAAGGGCTTATTGTTCCTATTGAGATTGCTATAGCCACCATCACAACTGCTATTAAAAATGCACCTACAGATGTTGTTCTTTTAGATGGTTACCCGAGAAGTATTGAACAGATGGAGGCTTTGGAGAATTTTTTACAAGAGGATGCAACTATTAAACTCACTTCTGTTATAGAGGTAGAGGTAAGTGATGCAACTGCCAAAGAGAGGGTACTAGGTCGCGCTCGCGGTGCTGATGATGCAACAGAGGTATTTAACAACCGTATGAAGGTCTATAAAGAGCCTCTCGCTGAGATAGAGGCATTTTATAAAAGAAAAGGTATCTTGAAGATTATTTCAGGAGAGGGAAGCATCGAGGAGATTGTCTCAGAGATGCAAAGCTTTATAAACGAACATATCTAATCTTCATTGTTTTTTCACCCATCTTGCAAAAAATCTTGCAGGGAGTAAGCGCTTGCTTATCTCTGCATCATTGATAATATGCTCTACAAGTATTTTAGCCAAATAGGGAGCAAGAACAAAACCGTATCCCCCGCTGCCATTTATCATATAGAGATTTGGATAGTAACTATACTCACTATAATCAGGTTTTTTCACTTTAAAACGGATATCTTTGTTTGCTAAAGTTTCACTTGAGAGTACCAACTCCCCAACTAGAGGCATATAATCAAAAGAGCCTGAACGCAGTCCCATGTAGTCTCGAACTATTTTAATATTTTCTAATATCAAAGTCCGGTTTGCCTTCTCTAAAAGCTCTGCTCTCCCCTGCTCTATGTTATATGGTTCTGTAGCATTTTGGGGATGATAGTGGACATTATGCGTGGCACCTATAGCTACAACACCCTCTTTACTTGGAGAGATGGAGACAAACTGATGCAAAGAGTATGGGTTCGCAGTTGCAGTCTCTACATCTATGCGATGCCCCCACACACCTCGAAGTTCTATGTATGGTTCTTGGATTACTGGTTTGTATGCTCCTGTCGCCAAAATAACCTCTTTAGCACTAAAGGTCTCATTTATAACCCAGTAACTATCTTCATAGCGGAGCGTCTCTACATCTTCTTTGATAAATTTTGCATACTTAGAGAGTGCTTCACACATCCTTTTTGCATCAACAATCCCCGCATCGATAGATACACTCTCATTGAGAGTGCTTGTAATATCTTTTAAAGGGAGGGTTGTACGCTCTTTATAGAGTCGTAAACTCTCAGCGTCATTGGCATCTTTGGCTATGTGTAGTAGTTCTGTTCTTGTAAAACATTCAGGAAAGTGCGTAGCATAAAACTCCATAGAGTATAAAAAGGCGTCATGAAGTATCTCTTTTAACTCACCCGCTTTTGAAAACTTTGGAGAGATAAAAGCACCCGCTGCACCACTTCCTCCAGCAGCAATACCTCCGCCATCAAAAAGGATGACTTCTTTCCCTGCTTGAGTAAGTTCATACACAACACTACTGCCATTTATCCCCGCTCCGATTACTGCTGCATCATACACAACCCTACTCTCTTTGTGCGCTTTTGATGCTGTAACGCTCGAGTATCTTTGGATTTGCTACTTCTGCTGCTTCTTTATCTATGGCCACTTTGATGCCATCTTTATTTTCCAAAAGGATGTACTTCCCCTTTGCTGATTTTACTAAGTTTACAAAAGTTTTAAAATCTTTAAACTTTTGTTTGTTTACACTATCAATCATCCATAGAGAGAAGTTATGATCACCTCTATTTATCTTATCTGCAAGTACCTTTAGAAGAACAACAACCTCCTTTCTCTCCGCACTCTCCCACTTTCGCGCCACTTCATTAAAACGGTTCGATCGACTCGAAGCGATAAGATTACGCGTGAGGGGTGTAAAGACATACCCTCCATATATAAAGTACTTAGGCATCACATCATGTTCAAGCGTATTTACAAGCAAATCATCATCGGCAACATTGGTAAGAGGCACAACGACATCCATCTCTCTGCCGTCTCTAAGTACACGAAAAACAACACTCTCCCCTATCTGCTTCTGATCCATATAGTAGGTAAAAGATGTAAACTGTTCAGGCATAAATTCGACCGTTCCATCATTTTCTATATTGTGTGAATCTATCTTTAGTAGAATGTCACTATTTTGTAAAACTCGTGCTACTGGTGCCTCTTTAGCGATATCCATCACCATTACACCACTCATGTCTTCTCTCATTTTGAAGAGTTCTCTAAGTGTTTTATTCTCTAGTTTTTGTGTGCCAATACCAAGATTTGCAAAACCATCACACCTTCCATCTTTCACATCTTTTAAAAAGTGTTTTACAATCTCTGCAGGAACAAGATAGCCTATATTTTGGCTTTTTCGAATCTGCTGCATCACAACACCCACAATCTTTCCATTACTAATAGCAGGTCCCCCGCTATTTCCCGGATTTACAGCTGCATCAATCTGAATCGATAAAAATATCTCTTGAGAGTGTGCATAACGATTATGCTCTATTCGCGAGACTATCCCTGTACTGACACTTAAACTATTTCCACCCATAGGAAAACCATACACACTCACCTCTTGTTGTACCTGAGGCAGAGAACCAAAAGTAAGAGACTTTGTTCCTTTAAAAAAATTGGCATCTTTTACTTTAAGAAGTGCTAAATCAGCTTGATGCGAGATAAACTCCACCGCTGCTTCATACCGTTTCACCTCTCCATAACGCTTTACCTCTATGTAGGTCTCATTGGCAACCACATGGGCATTTGTCAAGATTCTATCTCCCATCACAATACTTCCTGAACCATGAGAGCGTCGAATGCTGGAGTTCCACGGAATCAGATAGTTTGGTATCTTGGAGACCGTATATATCTTAACAACAGAGTCTTTGACACTCAAATCAGCAAAGAGTGAAGTACCAAGAAGTGCTACAAGCAGAAAAAAACGCACAGATTACAGATTTCCGTTTTTATCAACTTTGAGTACATAGAGATCTTTACTGTAACTCTCCATAGAGGTTTGGTATCCGACTGCTAAAAAGCCATCCTCTGTTTTAACAATAGCTCTGAGTCCATCATCTTTATCAAGTCCATAGCGTTTCTGCCATACTACATTGCCACGCTTTGAAAGTTTTAACAAGTAAGCATCACTACTGTAACTCTCTGTCTTTTTTGTATATCCAGCTATCACATACCCATCATCAACTTCAACAATGCCAAAGCCCTCCTCATCCTCTCTTGAACCATAGTGTCCTTGCCACTCACGAGATCCATTTGCGCTGATTTTTACTACATATATCTCTCTTTGGTTACGGATGTCACTATCTGTCGTTCCAACCAAGATATATCCACCATCGCTTGTTTGAATAATCTGATTTGCTACTTCATCATAGGAGAAACCAAAAGCATTATGCCAAATTCTATTTCCCTCTTTATCAAGCTTAATCACATAGGCATCTTTACCACCATGCCCCCATGTTCTTGTGTAACCGGCGATAACATACCCATCAGCTACATTTAAAATAGAGTTTGCCTCATCCTCTTTTGAGCCGCCATAACGCTTGATGCCATTGCGTACACCATCACTATTGATAGCATTTACATAGATATTTGTCTCTGAGTTAAAAAATTTTACATGATTTTCAAACCCTGCGAGTAAGAAGTTTGAGGGGGAAATCTGTACGATATCATTTGCTCTATAGTAGTCATCCTTATCCGAGTAGTAGCCCTTTTGCCAAAGAGCCTCTCCAGATTTATCAAGTTTTGCCATATAGATACTCTCTACACCATTTCCAAAACTACGCGTATATCCAGCTAACATATAGGCATCATCTGTCTCAATAACTTTAGAGATAACATCCTCAGAGTCGCCACCCATAGCTAAAGAGAATATCTTGTTTCCAAAAGCATCTATTTTTACGACATACCCATCACTTCGCCCATGTCCAAAGCTCTCTGTGTACCCTGCTACAAGGTACCCACCATCAGTTTTTACAACACTCATAGCTGCATCATCATATCTGCCACCATAAGTCTCTTCAAAAGTCGGTTTTGTGTTTGGAACACTCTGCAAAGCTATAAGCTCCTCTTCTGTCACATATCCATGGAGTGTGAGTCCACCATACACATAATCAACCCGACACCATCTCTGAGATTTACGATTTGTAAGACATCTCTTTTTTATCAGATGTCCCTTATCTGCAGAGAGAGTTGTAATAACATTAGACTGAGAATCTTTATCTGCGTAGAGTTTTATAAAACTTGTGTCTATAGTTGAAGCCCCAGCAAAGAGTGCTGATGCAACGAGGGAGAGAAGTAGTGTTTTTTTCATAATGTAGCTCCGTAGTATTATAATAATGCATCATAATACTACAAAAAAAATTAGGAAATCCTTGCGTGACTCCTCAAGAAGCCTTCGTGTATCTTTTCGTACCTATTTCAGCTTGAAGTACCTCTTTTATCTGCAAAAACTCTGCACGTTTTTTTTCATAAATCTCACGCGTTATCTTATTTACTTTTTGATGCTTGTCTGTTGCAAGAAGATAGAGTTCCTCTTTTATCTTCTGAATCTCATCGCGTCGTTGTTTATCTTCAGCTGTATAATTTCTTGATTTTTTGAGTTTTTTGGGTTCTATTTGAAAGTGTGAAGATGCAACTACTACTCTTTCATCTTGAGTTTTATTTGTACTTGAAAAAACAACTCTCTTCTTCTTAGAGTTCTTCTCCTCCCAGAGTGCAAAAAAATCCGTTTTACTCGTACTATTTGAAGTTTGTGTCATTGCATTACACCTCGCTATTATTTAGCAAGATATAAGCATAAAAAGTTCCAGTTAGATACTTACTTCTTTAATATCTGCAATATTTAAGATACTTTTATAAACATTAGCCACCAAAGCTTTTCTGTTATTTTTTAGAGTTGCATCATCAACGTTTACCATAACCTGCGTAAAAAATGCATCAAGTTCAGGTTTTAGCCCTAAAAGAGCATCAAGCTCCTCTTCGTAAGAGATATATTCTCTATTTATTACCTCTTGATATCTCTCATAAAGCGCTTTTTCAGCGTCATCTTCAAAGAGTGCAACATCTACAACAAGCGCATCAGAGAGGTTGATATCTTTTGTGATGTTTGCTACACGCTTAAATGTAGAGCTTACTTCATCAAAACCTTCTGAGTTTACAAGCGTGTTAAGTGCTTCTATCTTACGACCAAGAGCGAGCAGTTCACGCTCACCAGAAGCAAGAACAGCCTCAATGATAGAAGGATTCACATCATAGTAACGCTTGATACGCTCTAATATGAAGTTCTCTAACTTCTCTAAATCTATCTCCCCCTCATAGTTAGCAGCCAACTTTTTCATATCTTCGACTATGTCAAAAGTAAACTCAAACTTATTGACTATACGCACGAGTCCATTGACTGCACGACGAAGTGCAAAAGGATCGCGAGAACCTGTCGGTATCTGGTTGATACTAAAGAGTGCTAAAAGTGTGTCAAGCTTGATGCTCATAGCCACTACAGCACTCAGCGGTGTTGAAGGCAAATCACCATCTTCTCCATCAGGGAGATACTGCTCACGAATCGCCGTAGCAACCTTCTCACTCTCCCCCTGCTCTAACGCGTAGTAACCACCCATAAGTCCCTGAAGTTCTGTAAACTCATACACCATCTCTGTCATCAAATCTGCCTTTGCAAGACGCACAGCACGATTAAGATCCTCTTTTGGACAACTGAGTCCAAAGTGATCAAAGAGAGTGTTTGCTATGACTACTTCACGCTCTATCTTATCTGCAACACTTCCAAGACCTTTAAAGAAAGTAATCTTTTCAAGACCCTCTGTGCTCAGACCTCTTTTAATGTCATTATCCCAAAAGAAGAGTGCATCGGCAAGGCGTGGACGCAGGACTACTTCGTTTCCTTTTATTACCTCACTAAAGTCATCAGTAAGTGCATTGGAAACCACAACAAACTTGTTTACGAGTTTACCATCTTTAAAAACAGGAAAGTAGCGTTGATGCTCCTTCATAGAGGTGATGATAACCTCAGGAGGCAGTCGTAAAAATGTTGCATCAAAAGAGCCAAGGAGTGCTGTTGGATTCTCGGTAATGGCAACTACCTCTTCAAAAAGCTCCTCATCTATCTCTATCTCTACTCCATTATCTGCTTCTATCGCCTTAAAGTCATCAGTTATCTTTTGCGCTCTCTCTTGTGCAAAGAGTGTAACCCCACCAGCCTTGAGCGTTTTAAAGTAATCTTTCGCTCCGCTAATCTCACTCGGACCAAACTTACTGATACGATGTACAAAAGTTATCTTTGAAGCATCAACACCATAGAGACTCATAGGAACAAGTACATCATCGAGCATAACATTTACCCATCTGATAGGACGGATAAAACTCTCACTCAGACTTCCCCATCGCATCGATTTACCAAAGTCTAAAGATTTTATCCACTTCTCAACTATCATAGGCAGAAGATTTACAGAAGACTCTCCCTTCACATCTTTTTTATAGTAAAGAACCTCTTTCCCGCCTTTATGAGTAGTGCTTAACTCTTCAAGTGAGACACCACACTTCTTTGCAAAACCTTTAGCCGCTGCTGTTGGCTCACCATCCTTATATGCCACACTTAGTGGCGCACCAAAGAACTCTTCAACGCTATCTGCCTGTGCAACTTTAAATTCTCTGTGCCAAATAACTAGACGACGAGGTGTGTAATAAAACTCAAACTCACCCAAAAGCGCATACTCTTCTAAAATCTTCGCATACTTTGTCTCAATATTTTTTAACTCTTTTAAAAGTGGAACAGCCGGCAGCTCTTCAACACCAATCTCTATAAGTAATGGTTTTAGCATATTTTTCTCTTTTGTATGTAGTATATAATTGGCGCGATTTTACCCACTTATTGGTTAAAAACTTGTTAAACCTTAAATAAATTTTAGACAAATTTACTAAAAAAGTGTAACATTCATAAAAAATATATAATGTAAAGGGAGAGAAGAGTTGATAAGAACAAATATGAATATCTTCACTGATAACTCAGCTTAATGTATGTAATGAAGGTTCTACTTTTATTCACACTCTCTATGCAACTTTTCGCAGATATTTCATTACAGCACAGTTATTTTATAAAAAATAGTGCTATATACCTCTCAGATATTGTAAACAATCCAAAAGAGGATACCCTACTCTTTAAAATTCCAAGTTCAAGACACTCAAAACGCATTCGAGCAAAAGAACTCATAGAGAGACTACAAAATTTAGGCTACAAAGATATACAATCAAAACACAACTACATTCAGTTTAGCATAAAAAGTCCCATAAACACTAAGAAGATTAAGCAGTATGTAAAAGAGGCTTTTTTAGACTCTTACAAAGATATTAATATTAAAAGCATCCATATTACCCCTCGAGCATATCTTGAAAAACTACCACAAAACTACACAATAGAGTTGCAAAAAAAATTCTATCTACATAAAGAAGGTATCCTTTCACTCAAAACAGCAAAAAATAGAAAAATCTTCTTTAACTATACAATTGATGCGAAACTCCCCATTTTAGTTGCAAAGAAGAAGATGAAAAAAGGGGATGAGATATCATGGGTAAATACAGAAAAAAAGAGTATAATTTTAGAGAAATTTCGAGCGAAACCACTACAGATGATGCAAAAAGCAACCTATGAAGCAAAACATCAAATAAAAAAAGGCTCCATCTTAACACAAAGAGATGTAACAGGTTTGTACCTCATTCGGCGTGGGGCGCATATAAATGTCGTAGTCAAAGATGCGGGTATTGACATCTCCTTTGGTGCAACAGCAAACCAAAATGGAAGAGTTGGTCAGAGTATTAGTGTAACTAACGCTCATGGGAAAAAGCTCAGAGTGATAGTTGTTGGAAAAAATAGAGCGGAGATATACTGAAATGAAAATAGTTATAGCATCGAGTGGTGCGAGTGGTGTAAACTTAGGCTTAAAAGCGCTCTCCTTGCTTCCAAAAGAGATAGAGAAGCACTTTATCATCTCCACAAATGCCCAGAGTGTTCTCTCAAAAGAGCTAGCTCAAGAGACACAGTTACATGACAATGAAAATATCGGAGCAAGTATCGCCTCAGGCTCATTTGGCGTTGATGCCATGCTTATAGCCCCCTGCTCTATGAACACACTCGCAAAAATAGCCTGTGGAATTTCCGACAACCTCATTACACGATGTGCAGCTGTAGTGATAAAAGAGCAAAAGAAACTTATTTTAGCTCCAAGAGAGATGCCCTTCTCTGCCATAGCTTTGGAGAATATGCACAAACTCGCCTCTCTTGGCATAGTAATAGCCCCACCTCTCTTAGCCTACTACTCACAACAGGAGAGTTTAGATGAGATGGAAAATTTTATCATTGGCAAGTGGTTTGATCTGCTTGGCATAGAGAACAACCTTTACAGACGATGGGAGTAACCTTGAAAAAAAATACAATAGCCCTCTATCCGGGAACTTTTGATCCTATAACCAATGGACACATGGATATCATAGTCCGTGCAAACAATCTCTTTGATGAAGTGATAGTCGCAGTCGCTGCATCAGTAGATAAAAAACCTATGTTTAC
>JALWSY010000119.1 GCA_027083035.1 Sulfurimonas sp.
AGAAGTGGTACAAACTCCTCTAACTCAAATTCTATCTTTTTCCCTTGTAATTCCATCTCTATGATCCTTTTTATTTTTTCATAATCATAGTCAATTTGGAATTTACAGAAATTATTTTACACTACCCTTGATATTTGATGTATTCCAAATGTTTCGTTTATATCAAAGAGTTTTTTTAAAATATTTTCATCTTCTTCTGGTGTATTTTTTCTTAAAGAGCATAAATCTTCAATGTATGATTTATGAATATCTTTATCTATCTTTTTATTTAATTGCTTAAAGTCATTTTTGAGTCGCTTCAACTCTGTTTTTAATACCGTTTTATACCTGTTTAAAAAACCATCTGTAAAATCATCTGTTATTGTTAATTCATATGGAGCATTGTTTTTTGAACTATTTTGATGAAAACTTATATACCCATTTGCAGGTTTTTTATTCTCATCTTTAGTGTGTCTTTTGATATTATCAATTATTTCAAACATAATCATACTTAATGCATTGATATAAAATAAATCTTTTTCCTCTTTTTTATGAAGTAATTTTAAAAATATTTTTAAAATATTTCTTAGATTTTCTTGGTTATTATCAGATGATAGTTGGTTATATATTTTTATTCTATTATCTTGCTCATATTCTGTATATCCAAGTGATGCTTTATCTATGCTATTTACTATAGACATGATGGGCAACATACCATACTTTCTCTCTTCATCTAATAGTAAGCTTTTAGTATCTTTATAAATATTTACAGAATAGTAATAAAGCAACCCTCTTTTGCCAGCATCTATTTTTACTTTTGCACTTTTTGCAATTGCTTCATCACTAATATCAAATGAATCTTTTACTTTAGTATTTTCGGTCTCGATGTAGTGACAATCAAAGAATTGAATTAAAAACCTATGTATATATATTTGTTTATTTTTAGGTAAAAATGTAACATTGATAGCTAATGCTTGTGCTGGATATTTTGTATGTAAATTTAGTAATAAAATGAGAAATAAGGGATCAACGAACATAATGTTTTTATCAAAAATTATATGCAATACTTTTTCTTTACTTCCTGTGTAAAAAACTTTCTTTGATTCAAAAATATTTTCTATCAGTTTTATCTGAAAAAAAATTTTTTCTTTTGTTGACATATCATTATTTGTAATCTTCAAGATATTCCTTCAAATTTTTGTTTCCTATTTTACATAATTTTAAATTATATATAGCTTCGAACGTTCTATATATAATTTTCTTCTAAAGGATAGTAAAAAGAAGATTAAACTATAATAAGAAAACTATAAAGGAGTAGCGCTTATGCAGATACTACTTATGGAAGATGATGCTGTTTTGTCTGACATTTTACTTGATTATATAGGTGAGAGATACTCTGTTGATTATGCTTTTAACTCAGAGGAAGTTCTTGCCCTTTTAGAGAAGAAACGATATGATCTTTTTATCTTTGATATCAATGTAACGGGGAAAAATGGGCTTGAACTCCTTGAGGAGTTACGCTCTTACGCTAACACCACACCAACTATCTTCATTACCGCTTACAAAGACACAGAGTATCTCAAAAAAGCCTTCTCGCTTGGTGCGCACGATTACATTAGAAAACCCTTTGAGCTTGAGGAGCTGGATGCTCGTATTGAAAATACAAAACGACTCTTTCACATTGAGACCAACACAGACATAGAGATTGCACCCGAGATACATTTCTCTCAAGAGAGTAAAGAGATTACAAAATCAGGACGCAAAATCACACTTGGAAATAAAGATACAGCCCTACTGAGTTACTTTATAAAAAACCCACAAAGACTTCTCTCAACCCAAGAGATTATAAATAATGTATGGGATTATGACGCTCTGCCTAGTGATGCAACACTTCGCTCTCACATACGAACGCTAAGAGATATCATTGGCAAAGAGAAGATAGTTACCATCAGAGGTTCAGGCTACATCTATGAATAAAATCACAAAAAAATCCTTTTACTCTTTTTTAGCACTCTATCTCGTTAGCTCTTTTCTCTTCCTCAGCCTTGCTGCTTACTGGTTTTTTACTTCACAACTCGCTATGGAGATGAACAATAACTTCTATAAGATGACGCAGATAGCTGATAGAGTGAGTGCAAATGTCATTCAGTCAGATATGAAAGGAGAACAATATAAACTCAAACCCTTTCCTATGGCAAGTGTCGCTTTGGTCGATAAGAAAAAAAACATCATTGATGGCACACTACAGCACGAAGTGGATTACACAAAAAAGTTCTATATGGCTCACAACTCTTTTACCCTCGTCTCAGACAAACCCTCGGGACATCTAGGCGTTGCCTATGTGGTTGTTCAAAGCAATCAATGCAACCAAAATGTAGCTGCGCTGAAGAAGAAGGTCATTACTACCGTCATCTTGACAGCGATTTTTATAATAGTTATCGCTGCTTTACTCTCCTATATCTTTTTGCGCCCTATTCGAGAGAAGATGCAGGAGATTGACTCCTTTGTCAAAGATACTACCCACGAACTCAACACTCCCATAACCGCCCTTATGATGAGTACCTCTCGCTTAAAAAAGAGAGAAGCCTATGATGCAAAGATAGTACAAAATATCAGTATCAGTACAAAACAACTCCATG
The DNA here is from genome assembly GCA_027083035.1 of Sulfurimonas sp. GTDB lineage: Bacteria > Campylobacterota > Campylobacteria > Campylobacterales > Sulfurimonadaceae > Sulfurimonas. Next base: position 2,619 of record JALWSY010000119.1, read on the forward strand.
ATATCTATGAATCTCTCAGCTTTTTAAGTTTTGACACACAGAGTGAGGTAGCTCAAGAGCTTGACTTTAGCGAGGTTGTTACAGAGTCCATTATGTATTTTAAGGAGCTTTTAGAGAAGAAAAAGCTCACGATAACGAGCGACTTACAGCCCTGTTTGGTAACTATTGCCCCAACTAAAGCGAAGATGCTTGTTAATAATCTTCTTAGTAACTCCATTAAATACAGCAAACCAAATAAAAAAATCACGCTCATAACAACTCCAACAACTTTCACAATCATCGATGAGGGAATAGGAATAGCCAAAGAGAAACTTGATAATATCTTTAAACGCTTTGTAAGAGCAAACTCTTATGCTGGTGGTTTTGGTGTTGGACTCAACATTGTTGAGAGCATCATTACTGAATATGGTTTCGCTATCACTCTAGAGTCTCAAGAATCACTAGGGACTACCATCACAATAGATTTCAAAGATATCTAAATGAAGTGTAGAAGTGTTACTCTTTTAGAACATCTAAACCTTTGGGATGCAACTATGCAGATTTACAGAGACTCCTTTCCCGAGTGGGAGAGAGAAGATGAGTCAAGTTTACTCACAAATCTAAAATCAGGGCAGTATAAAATTTTCGTCTATCTTTGCGATGCAGAAGTTCTCGGTTTTTATATCCTCGATATCAACAAAAAATTGCATTACATACTTTGCTCTTTTTTAGCCCTCAAAGAGTCCTATAGAGGGCAAGGGCTAGGTACAAAACTCTGCTTAGAAGCCATAGCATTTTTTAATCAAAGTGATGATGCAAAACATCTTCTGATTGAAGCGGAGCCAAGGCAAGCCAAACTCTACACAAAACTTGGGTTTCAATCACTTCAGATTGATTACAGAGTGCCGAAATTTGATTCAGATGCGACTGTTTCTATGGATTTATTATCTATAAGTAAAATAGAAAAGCTTTCAAAAAGTAAGCTCAAAGAGATAGTTGCAGATATCTTTACAAGAGGGTATGCTTTAAGCACAAGTGACCTTCGAGTGCTAAAACAACTAGATAAAATTTGATTTTTTCCTTATTTAGTGATACAATTAAAAAACTCAAACAGATTATATATTGTTATAAGGTAATGAATATGAGGATAGGAAGTCAGAATCGAAGATCAAACTCACAGGTGCTTCCAAGAGTTTTCATGCTTTTGCAACTCTTAGCGTTAGCCTTAGCAGGGTATCTTCTCTACACTATTTTAAAAGCCGTTGGTGTACCTTTTCTTATCATAGTAGCTCTCTTGAGTCTTATAGGGGTGTACTATATAATAACTTTTTTTATGAAATGTAGATATGTAGCAAAACGCAATAGTGTTACAAAAGCTTTCCAGCAGCATCCTAAGTAATTTCTCTCGTGCTACAACAGTATCAAGAGGCAATTGAAAATAGCAATATTGTTTCTAAAACCGATGTCAATGGTATCATCACTTTTGTTAATGATGAGTTTTGTAAAATCTCCGGCTACTCCAAAGAGGAGCTAATCGGTAAAAACCACAATGTTGTTCGTCATCCTGATGTTCCTGCTTCTCGCTTCAGACTCCTCTGGAAAACCATAAAATCCAAAAATATTTATAAGGGTACTGTTAAAAAT
>JALWSY010000120.1 GCA_027083035.1 Sulfurimonas sp.
TTACACCCATTGTGAGGAGGAAACACTAACATTCAGATGGGTGCATGGTTTAGAAAGCCCATAAATTCACTCAAAGATATGCAAGGGTTGAAGATGCGCATACCCGGTCTAGGAGGCGAAGTCTTCTCAAAAATGGGAGTAAACCCCATACTATTGCCTGCAGGCGAGATATACACCTCTTTAGAGAGAGGAGTTATTGATGCAACAGAGTGGGTTGGTCCTGCTCTTGATATAAAAATGGGGTTTTATAAGGTAGCGCCCTATTACTACTCCGGTTGGCATGAGCCGGGTTCTATCTTGGAGCTTACTTTTAATAAACACTCATGGAGTAAACTTGCTTTTGAGCATCAAGCTATCATAGAAGTATGTGCGAGTGAAATGAACAGTAATATGACTTCAGAGTTTCATCACGATAACATTTTTGCACTCGAAAAACTCAAAGGTTTAGGTGTCACACTTGGATACTTTCCAAAAGATGTCAATGATGCAGGAAAAAAAGCACTCAAAGAGGTTATACAGGAGCAGAGTGCCAAAAATAGTGACTTTAAAAAAGTTGCTAACTCTATAGAGAACTACCTCAAACTCTCTAAAGCATGGAGTGATGTCAGTTTGGGTCACTTTTTAAACGAAAGGTAGATATTAGGTACATTTTTTGCTTTTATTTTTTTACAATTTACTCTAAATTATGGAAGAAAATATTTGAAAAAACTCTTTTTACTCCTCTCACTTCTCCCCTCAATTAGTTTTGCGGACTTAAGCGGCATTCTCTTAGATGCCCCTACGCATAGACCTATTTCAAATGCAACAATTACTGATGCCAAAAAAGTTGTTACAAGTGATAATAATGGCTCTTTTGAGATAAAAAGTAAAGAGAATATGTATCATATTAAACAATATGGATACAGACCATTCACTATTGATGCAAATACAACACAAAAAAAGTTCTATTTAGAACCAATCAAAGTAAAAGCCCTCTACCTCACATTTTGGGGAGCAAGCAACAACTCTAAAACATTAAAACGAGTTGTTAATCTTATAAAAAATACTGAGGCAAATGCAATCATAGTTGATATTAAAAATGAGTATGGTTCTACCTCTTTTTGGACAGGTTTTAAACAGGCAAACAGCTACGGTGCGCATAAAAAGAGAACCAATCGCAATATTAAAGAGTTTATGAAAACAATGAAAGAGAATGATATCTATACTATCGCTCGAATTGTTACTTTTAAGGATGAACTCCAAGCATCACACAACAAAGAGTATGCAATCAAAAAAGATGACACGGGTAAGATTTGGAGAAACCATGATAACATGGCATGGGTAGATCCCTTTGATGTGCGTTCACATAACTACACAATCAGCATAGCTGAGGAAGCTGCAAAGGTTGGTTTTGATGAGATAAATTTTGATTATATTCGTTTTCCTGCAAAAAAAGGGTTGCGATTTTCTAAGAAAAATACACAAAAAAGTAGGATAGCCACTATAGGAAAGTTTTTAGATACAGCACAGGCAAGATTGCGCAAATATGGTGTTTTTATCTCTGTTGATATCTATGGCAACACACTTTGGAGTAAAGATGACAATAACATCGGTCAAACCCTAGAGTCATTAGCCGAGCATGCAGACTACATAGCACCAATGCTCTACCCTTCAGGATTTGCATCAGGTTCTTTTCACTTTAAGCGACCAGCTGACCACCCTTATGCTGTAATATACAGAAGCCTTAAACATATAGAAGGCAGAATTGATTTAGCGAGAATCCGTCCATGGTTACAATATTTTCGAGATTATACACATAAAAGAGAGTATCAAAAGTTTGAAATCCAAGAGCAGATACGAGCAACTCAAAAGATGGGTACAAATGGATGGATGCTATGGTCACCCTCTAGCAAATACCATGCTCAATATCTTACTAAGTGAGTCGAATAGTTTTTAGCTTTTTCCTATCCTCTTTTGCGGAGGGAAGATAGGACTCTACTAAATTATGAAAATCTTTTGAATGGTTCATATGTTGCAGATGCGCTAATTCATGCACAATTACATAGTCTATAAGATTTTGCTCCACTCGCATAAGCTCACTGTTCAGTGTTATAATAGCCCGAGAGTTACAACTCCCCCACATACTTTTAAGTTTTTTAAACCGTAAACTCTTATACTCTAAACCCATTAACTCAGAAAAATACTCTACTCTTTTTTGAATATCCTCTTGGGTAAAGAGTTGCGTCTCATGAAGAGAAGTGAGCTTGTCTATCTTAGAGAACTGCTTCTCTATCCACGCTCTTTTCTCCGCTAAAAATCTCTGTGCAAATGCTTGAGAAGCAATAGGTGTTTTTAGAGTGATTCTCTTCTCTCTATCTATCTGAATATAACTATGTTTGAGTTTTTTGTTAACAATAAGCCTAACACTATACTCCTGATATGAAATAGTATTATTCATATTCTATGGGGTCTTTCACTCCAGCTTCATCAAAACCATTGAGACGCAGACGACAACTGTCACAGACGCCACATGCCCTCTCTTCACTCTTGTAGCAACTCCAAGTCAGCTCTAGTGGTACTGCATACTCAAGAGCCTTTTGTACTATTTGTGATTTTAAAAGATGTACTAAAGGCATATTAATACGTATGTTTGTACTCTCTTTTGTACCTAGATTGATAGCATTTTGCATCGCTTCTATATAATCCTCACGACAATCAGGATATCCACTACTATCCTCCTGAACAACACCAATGCTAATTACCTCTGCGCCCTCTTTCTCGGCAATAGCAGCAGCCATACTTAAAAAGATACCATTTCTAAAGGGGACATAAGTAACCGGTACACCCTCCTCTACCCCACCAGTAGGCACTTCTATACTTCTGTCTGTTAGAGCAGATGCACCAAGTTGTTTAAAAAAATCCAAATCAAGTACATACTTCTCTTTGACATTTAAAGCATCACAGATAGCATGAAAACAGGCTAACTCTTTTTGCTCAGTTCTCTGATTATAGTTAAAATGAACAGCTATAATCTCATACCACTCTTTGTGCATCATGTAAGCACTCAGAGTAGAATCCATCCCACCACTCATGATACAGACAGCTTTTTTTCTTTTATTGTTATTTTCCATGACACAATTTTAACATAAATTTTTAATCTTCTTTAAAAGAAATTGATACTAAAATGCTCTTATATCTAATAAGAAGGACTCAATTATGGCAATTTCTCCAATAGTAGCAACAGACAATTCTGCAGTAAGTGTGGATGTTCAAAAGAAAGCACAAGATGTCCAAGCACAGCAGGTACTCAAAGTTTTAGAGAGTGCCAATGAGCAATCAAAGCAGGTGACTGCACAAAAAACGGGTATGGGAAATAATCTTAACATTACAGGTTAGAAACAACTTCTAAGTCTAGCTTGGTATAATTCCGTTTATGATTGAACTAGACAACAAATCCACGCTTCATGTGGATGAAAACTTTTTAAACAAAATCACCATTACATTAACAGATAAAGAGATTGAGCTAATTATTACTGATGATGCAGAGATGCAAGCAATAAACCTTGCACATAGAGGTATAGATAAAACGACTGATGTTTTAAGCTTTCCTTATGAAGCTATGCCTATGAGTCCACTTGGAAGCATAGTTATCTCTGAAAACTTTGTAAAACAGAGAGCTAAAGAGTTGCATCATAGTGAGGATGCGGAACTCTCACTTCTCTTTATCCATGGAGTTTTACACCTCTTAGGATATGATCATGAAGTTGACAATGGAGAGATGCGCCAAAAAGAGAAAGAGCTTATAGAGGCTTTCTCTCTTCCAAAAAGCCTAATCGTAAGGAGTGAAGGATAATATGGACTATATTATATTTTTACTAGCAATGGCAGCACTTATTTATGGCGCTGACTTTATCATTAAAGAGTCAGAGCGTATAGCACTGCACTTTGATATCTCTCATTTTGTTATTGGTGCTACACTTGTAGCCTTTGGCACATCGCTTCCTGAAATGGCTGCATCAATGGTAGCTGCATCGTATGGAAAAACCGATATGGCTGTTGCTAATGTTATCGGTAGTGTTATCTTTAATATCACCCTTGTTTTAGGGATTGTATTTATGATAGCAAAGTCGATGCAACCGGAGCGTAATCTCTTTGCCCTTGATAGTGCGTGGGTCGTAGTTCCGGTCATTATCTTTTTGATCATGATTCAAGATGGGGTTATTGGGCGTATTGATGGTCTTATCTTTTTACTGATTATGGCTTCGTATCTTATTTTTCTCTTTACAAGTGCAAAAGAGGATTTAGAGGGTGAAGTGGATGAGGATTTAACTAAGCGTTTTAACTGGGCAAAGAGTATATTTTTACTAAGTCTCGGTTTTGCATTTACTATTGGTGGTGCAAACTATGTCGTTGAGAGTGGTACTAATATAGCACGTAGCTTAGATGTAAGTGAGTGGATTATCGGTCTCTTTCTAATCTCACTTGGAACTTCACTTCCTGAGCTTGTTGTCTCTTTAGTTGCCATAAAAAAAGGTAATGCTGACATGAGTGTTGGAAATATCATCGGTTCAAATGTAGCAAATTTCTCTATGGTCTTAGGCGGCTCTTCACTTATAAAGCCACTTGTTGTTAATCTAGAGAGTACCCAATTTGACATTATGATTATGGTGAGTGCATCACTCGTATTACTCTTTATTTTAGCAAATAAACTCTACAATAAAGCAGGTGGTATCTTTTTACTTGCTATCTTGGCACTCTTTATACAAAACAGCTTTTAAGGGCTGTTTTATCTTTTTTACTTCTTCTTTATATATCCCAACTCTAAAAGCTTATTGTAAATATTTGAAACCATACTTCCTGCTGCATGACCACCATGACCACCATGCTCCACCATCGCCATTACAATATATTGGGGATTTTTGTAGGGTCCATATGTTGTAAACCAAGCATGAGAACGACTATAGTAAGAGAGTTCATGCTCTAGCTTCCTTTTTTTTATATCCTGTTTAATGGCGATAACCTGCGCAGTTCCTGTTTTACCAGCTATTTTTACTTTAGAGTGTAAAAAGTGTGTTGCTGTCCCCTTTTTATGGTTACAAACCTGATACATTGCCTGCCTGATGATAGGGAGTCTTTTTTTCTCTTTTTCATTTAAGACATCTTTATAGAGTGGTGTATAGGGTTTATCTCCTATGCGTTTAGCAAAGTGAGGTGTTGGTAATTTCCCTGTTGCTATTAGTGCTGTTTCTCTTGCAATCTGCAGAGGTGTCACTAGGAAATCCCCCTGCCCTATAGACATATTAACCGTTTCACCAATGTTCCAGATTTTATTGTATTTTTTGCGTTTCCATTCGCGAGATGGCACTACGCCTATAAATTCGTTTGGTAAATCCACTCCAGTCTTCTCTCCAAATCCATAGCGCTTTAAACCTTCACTCATTTTTTTATTGCCAAGCACAAGACTTCCTTTGTAAAAAAAGTCATCACAACTTTCACGAATAGCTTTGGTGATATCTGTCTTTTTATGTCCTTGTCTCTTCCAACAACGAAAAATTCTTCCACCCAAAGGGAGCGAAGAGGTACAGTTTACACTCCAGTATGGACTTAAATCAGTAGAGATATAGAGTAAACCTAGCATTGGTTTTATTGTTGATCCGGGTGGATAGAGTCCATTTATAAGTTTGTTTGTAAAGGGATGATCAAGGCTTGAAGAGAGTTCATTGTACATTTTATAAGACATTCCATTCACAAAAATATTAAGATCATAGTTTGGAAAACTACCTGCTGCAAGTATGGCACCATCCACACGCATCACAACTATAGCACCAACTTTTCCCTCAAAGAGCTTTGAGATATAAGCTTGTAACTCCATATCTAGAGTGAGTGTTAATTTTGTATCTTCTTGTGCATCACTATGCATAAGCTCTGCAACTTCTTGGTTATTTGCATTTACCTGTATCTTTCTCTTTCCGGGGATGCCTTGAAGGTATTTATTATAATACTTCTCTAACCCAATTTTTCCAGTATAACCTATAAGTTCTGAAAGAGCATCCTGATTTATATCTCGTCTATTTGCTCTTGCAACATATCCAATCATATGGGATGCAATATTTTTATAAGGATAATAACGCTTTGGAGCAGGAACAATTTTAATATTTTTTCTTAAATTCAAAATGGAATATACAGGCATAATCTCTTTATAGGGAATAAAATTCACAATATCAATAAAGTTATGATTATAGTAAGATTCCTTTTTTTCATAGTTTTTTTTCATCTTTTCTATATCAAGTGATGGCAGTAATCTTTTAAGCGTTTGCAACTCCTCTTCAAATGCTGCAATATTTTTCTTAAAACTTAAATGTGGTGCTAATTGTATCTTAAACCCAAGCTTATTTATAGCGACAGGTCGTCCATATCTATCCACTATCTCTCCACGAACAGGTGCTATCTGCTCGGATTTTATGGTATTTTGTTTAGAGAGTTTTGTATAGAGACTATTCGATTCTACACTCAAAGAAAAAACCCGCACAATTAGTGCTAACCAAATAGTAATAAAAACAAAAAGAATAAATTTTATTTTCATAATATAAGTACCAAAAAGAACTCAATTACTATATAGTATATTATATAGTAATTTATTTCGGGAGCGTGTTGCAAAAAGATTCTTGCAAGAAGCAGTAAAAAAAGATAGTAACCAACATATGCCAATAAAACATAAGATATTTGAATACAGACCCTACATGAAAAGTTTTGTGTTATTTTTGGCATAATAAAATAATATATAATAAAAAAGTAGATTATAGTGCTAAAGATTACATATCCAAAATTTGCCTCAAAAATCATCAACATAGCAGATACTGCTACAAGATAGAGCGTATCTTTTCTCTTAAGCGCTTGTGAAAAAAGCACAAATAAAATAGATAAGAGAGGTGGCAAAAAAAGGTATATACTACTTAAACTACTATAGAGTGCATAGAGCGCCATATACAGCAGTAGATTTAGAGGTTTTTGATTAGAGATACTTCGTTGCATATCGGAAAGTGTTTACATTTAATACAATCAGCCCAGATTTTCTGCTCAGGGAGTGCCTCTTTTGGAATCTCTACAAATCCCAGTCTCTCAAAAAAAGCTTGTTTATAAGTGAGGCTCAATACTTTTTGGATTCCCAGCATCTTTGCCTCTTCTACAGCTCTGTTGACTAAACTTGCCCCAATATTTTGACCACGCAACCCATCTTTAACAATCAAAGAACGAATCTCTGCAAGGTAAGCAGTATGAATATGCAGCGCTGTAAAACCCACCATCTCATTATTGTGCATGGCGAGGATATAGGAGCGGATGTTTGTTGCTATCTCATCTTCACTTCTATCAAGTATCACTCCACTCTCTATCTCAGGAAGAATTAACTCCCGCATTTGATGAATGTGAGAGAGTTTTGCTTTTATAAATTCAATTTTCATTGACTATACTCTCTTCTTCAGTCAAGATATCATAAATCACTCTGTTTATTTTATGTATCCCTCGTTTTTTTGCACTTGAGACCATCATAGCATGAGGAAACTCTCTTCTAAGGGCATTTTGCTCTTTTTGATTGAGCTTATCTATCTTTGTAAATATTTGTAGTATCTGCTGATTTTCCCGTATATTATCAAATAAAAATTCACTCACAGAGGTATCAATATCAAGATGTGGGTGCCTACAATCTATAAGATGAATAAAGAGTTTAATCTGTTCGCGCTGTGCGATAAAGTCAGTTAAATTTCTCTCCCAATCATACTTCATCGATTTTGAAACCTTTGCATAGCCAAATCCCGGAAGATCCACAAACTTTGCAAAAATTTTCTTATTATCATTATCTCTATCTATAAAAGTCACATCAAAGTAGTTAATAAGTCTTGTCTTCCCCGGTGTTGAAGAGACCTTTGCTAAACCTTTATGATTTGTGAGTGCATTAAGCAAAGAACTCTTTCCCACATTGCTACGCGCCATAAATACAACTTCATTTTGTAAATCTGAAGCTGGTGCCATTGCCACATTAGGTGCAGAGGTTAAAAACTTTGCATCGACTATCTCTACCATCTTATTATTCCTTCTCCGGTATATCAAATATCATAATAACAGGACCATTTTTCACACCTGTTGCGTGTGCTTTTCCCGTCGTAATATTCAGCACTACTTCATCACCCTGTATCTCTTTTTTTTCATCTATCTGTTTTAAGTGTACATTTTTATAAAAGTGATAGACTCTCTCTTGTGTGATATAAACTACTCTATCTGCATTTCCTGTGTACTGCGCACCATCTTTTGTTGTGATTGCAAAGGTAACACCCCCTGTGGCAACAAATTTAGTCGGTTTATTCTCTTTATTTGTGTAGATAATTACTTTTGAAGCGTTTAGTCTATCATTACTCTTTACCATCTTCACATTTCCACTAAAAACAGATTCACCTTTTATCTCATCCGCACTAAAAGAGGTCGCTTCTATCTTTAACTCTTCAGCACAAAGCACCATTGTAAATAAAGTAAGTAATATTAAAATCTTTTTCATCTATTCCTCTTGTAAATTATAGTTAATTGTAACATTTTTAGATTTCACTCTTCTATTTTTTGCATCATAAATTATAGAACTTCCATTTATAGTGTTTTTTCCCAGCATCGCTTTATAAGGTACATCACATCGTGCTATGGATGTTTTTTGATTATAGAGCATCTTTTGCGAGTGTATCTCTAAACCATCCTCTCTAATGTAGGTGATATTGCCTGAAAGATTAATCATGCTATTTTTGTAAATTCCTAAATCAGCCTTCATGTTTGAGATAAAGTGTTTTGAGCTGTCGGTAAAGTCTATTTGATTAACTACATATCTGTCTGCATAACGCAAAGAACTCTCACCAGACATAAAAGTTCGCAATCCCTTTGTGTCTAGTTCATACATCACAAAATTTTTCATATTTAAGAGAGGAACATCTACAAACTTCTGCTCTTTAATCTTGAGTGGTTTGAAGAGCGTCAGTATCATAACAAGTAGAGTCATAATAGCTATAAAAAAGATATTGATATTTATAATCTACTCCTTATATCCAAATAGATAGAAATGCTTCTCTCTGTTCGTTTTCATTTACAAGTATATCTATCATCTCTCTAACTGCCCCTTCACCACCATTATGTGTAAGTATAGTATCCACGAGTACGCGTATCTCTTTTACTCCATTCTTCGGTGTAAAACTACGCCCAGCCAAGGAGAGCATTTTATAATCATTTAGGTCATCGCCGATTATACCTACTGCATCAAACTTCAAACCTAGTGATGTAACCAACTCCGTTAAAACTCTCTCTTTATCACGAACACCTTGATAGAGATGCTTTATACCAAGCTCTTTGGATCGACGCGCAACGATAGAGGAATCTCTTCCAGTAATAATCGCCACCTCATTACCAAGCTTTAACCAAGTAGTTATAGCCAAACCATCTTTGACATTAAAACTTTTGCTTTCTCCACCATTTGTGTCATAGATAAGTTTACCATCACTTAAACAACCATCTACATCAAGAACAATAAGTTTAATCATAAAACATCTTTGGTACTTGGGATACCCACTCTCTCATTTAAAGCAGTAGCGCGTCTGAGTGCAACCGCTAAAGATTTAAAGGCTGCTTCTATAATGTGGTGTCTATTTTTACCACGAAGTTCTATAATATGCGCACTTATCTTTGCATTGAGTACAAGTGCGCGAAAGAACTCCTCTACAAGTTCCGTATCAAACTGCCCTACTTTGCCATCAACACTAAGCTTATAGACTAAAAAAGGACGATTGCTAAGATCCAAATCACAAGAGACACACGCCTCATCCATCACAATATTTGCACTCCCAAAGCGTTCCATGTTTTTTACAGGGTAAATAGCTTCAGCGATAAGAGATCCTAGAACAATTCCAACATCCTCAACGCTATGGTGATCATCTATATGTGTATCACCCTTACAACTGATATCTAAATCTATAAGTGAGTGCTTTGAAAAACTCTCAAGCATATGGTCTAAAAAACCAACACCTGTCTCAATTTTGCTCTCACCTTTGCCATTTAGCTCTAATGAGATTGTTATATCTGTCTCTTTTGTTGTTCTTGTTTTTGTTATCACTCTCTACTCCTCGTTTAATCTTATAATAAATGCTTTTTCAAATATTTTACTATTTTTCTTGTAATCACGTGCCTCTTTTTCACTCTTAAAACCTTTCAAGATTACTTTAAACATACGACCTCCTCCAGCTTCAACATCTTGTATCATCGTCTCATACCCATCTATCTGATCATACTTCTCTTGAGTTGCAAGCGCACCTTCTATCCTAGAAAAAGATGCTATCTGTAACGCAAAGTCTCCCATAGTTTTTGTTTGTGGTGCTTTTTTCATCTCCTGCTTGCTCGGTATGCTCTTTTTACCCTTTATCTCAAAACCAAGCACTTCTAACTTTACAGGAGCTGTTCCTGTGCCTATCATATCTATCTCTTTTGCGGCTTTGTTTGACAAGTCGATAATACGCGTCGCCACAAAAGGACCTCTATCGTTAATACGCACAACTGTACTCAATCCATTGCGAAGATTTGTTACCTTTACAATAGTATTCATAGGGAGTGTTTTATGTGCAGCTGTCATAGCGTGCATATTGTAACGCTCACCATTAGATGTTAGTTTCCCATGAAAATCAGGACCATACCATGATGCATTTCCCTTAAAAGTATCTCCAACACTTACTACTGTCGGATAGTATTTCACACCGCGAACAGTATAAGGGCGCATAGTAGGATGTGAATATGTTTTTCTACCAGTTGAAGAGCTATAGTTACTAGGATTTGAAGAGTATGTTTTAGCTGGTGCAGTAGAGTGAGCTTTGTAAGCCCCTCTTCCACGTGTGCTACACCCTGTAATGGAGAAAAGTACAAATACTAATCCAGTAAGATATACGACTCTATTCATATATTTTTAACCTCTCTCCAATACGTATAAGAGATCCTTTGATATTATTTTGAGATTTCAAACTTCTCACACTCACTTTAAAGGTTTTTGAAATAGACTCTAAAGAGTCTCCTCTCTTCACCATATAGTAGTTTTTGGTATCTATCTTTCTTTTCTTACTTGATTTCGCAATAGGAATAATAAGCTTTTGTTTTAAGCGTAATCTATTAGATTTTAAATGATTAAAGTCTTTAATTACATGATAGGAAACACCATATTTTTTTCCTATTTTGGAGAGATTATCTCCTCTTCTTACTGTGTATATTTTGTAGATATTTTGCATCAGCGCTTTATAATACTTCTGCTTAAAGTCTGCAAGTTTTATGTACGGGATATAAACATCATAAGCCTTTGCATAGGGTGGTACAAAGTCATACTTTAGATGTCTGTTTAACTTTTTTAACTCCGCAAGAGGAATATCTATAAGTTTCGCAAGGCGTTTTAAAGACTCACCACTAGAGAGTTGTACAGTAGCAAGTGAGTAGGCATTTGCACGGTTTAAAAGGTACTCATACTCACTTGAGAGCAGATACTGCTCATCACTCCCAATAAGTGCCAGAGCAACTATCTTTCTTATGTAGTAACGACTCTCTCGCGGTATATACTTCTTTTTGGGGTCTAATAGTACGGAGAGTTCATCACTTCCCGCCTTTTTAATCGCTTTGCTCAATCGACCACCACCACAGTTATAGGCAATAGCAGCCAAATACCACTTACCAAATCTATCATGCAAACTTGTTAAGTATTTCGCGGCCGCCTCTGTGGACTTGATTAAATCGCGTCTCTCATCCACATACTCATCTATCTTTAAATTATAAAGTCTTCCTGTTGAAGGCATAAACTGCCAAAGTCCTGCTGCTCTCTTTTTAGAGTATGCGTGTGTTTGAAAATTTGACTCTGCCATTGCAAGGTAGAGAAACTCTTGAGGAACATTATATTTCGTGAGTTTCTCTTTAATCGCAGGAATAAAAATATATGCGTTACTCATTGTTTTAAAAAAGTGCCTATTTTTACTAAAGTTGCTATTTTTCTCGCGCATATCGTTCATAATGGGATCATATAAAAATGAAGGATCAATATCTAAAGAGTCTAGAAGCGCAACCTCTTTATTATAGTTAGAATCATAAGTAAGATTCGCAAAAAGCAACAGCGGAAAGAGTAGTAGGAGTAAATATTTAGACATGGACAACTTTTTAGATTTTAGATTTATCTTATTTTATCCAAATGTTGATTAAACCTATGTAAAACTATTTCATATTAAGAGATATGAAATAGTTTTTGTGCATTTTCAGTAGTCATTTCTGCAATATTTTGCAGAGGGGTATTTAAAAGTTCTGACATTTTTTGAGCTACAAACTTTGTATAGAGCGGTTCATTTCTCTCGCCACGGTGGGGCATTGGAGTAAGATAAGGACCATCTGTTTCAATGATAAGTTTCTCTCTAGGTATCTTAGGGAGTACATTGACAAGTTTTTTTGCATTTTTAAAGGTAAGCACCCCTCCAATACCAAAGTAAAAGCCCTCATTTGCAAGGGATAAAAGCTCTTCATCTGCATTAAAACAGTGAAGTACCCCACCTACCTCTGATGCACCATTTTCTAAAAGAAGTGCCTTTGCATCACGAGAAGCATCGCGAATATGTACTATTAAGGGTTTTTTATACCTCTTCGCAAGTTCTATCTGTGCAACAAAAACGCGTGCTTGCTCCTTTTTTTCAGCCTCTTTTTGTGCATCATCGCCCTCTAGACGAAAATAATCAAGCCCACACTCTCCTATGGCTACACACTTCTCATGATGCACATACTTCTCAAACTCCACTCCATCAAACTGCTCCTTATCATAGGGATGAATTCCCACAGCAAAATAGATATCTGCATACTTTTGTGCAATTGCAACTGCCCTCTCAAGTGTAGCAGCATCTGCCCCGGGAATAATAAAGCGCTCTACCCCACCCTCTCTAGCACGAGAGAGAACCTCCTCCAAATCATCTTTATATCTTGCATCATCAAGATGTATATGTGTATCTATTATCATCTATTTGCCTCTAGTAGTTCTTGAGCAAACCTCTTTGCTTCTTCAGAGATGTTTTTACCACTGATAATCCTCGCTATCTCCAAAACTCGCTCATCAAAGTTTAACTCTTTTGTTTTTGAAATAGTACCATCTTTATAGACTAAAAAGTGCTGATCACCCATAGAAGTGAGTTGTGGTTGATGTGAAATGACAAATATTTGAAAATGTTTAGAGAGTTTTTTAAGCACTTTAGCTACAGACATAGACTCCTCCCCACTCAAGTTTGCATCAATCTCATCGAGCATCAAAACACCACCGTTTTTACTCATAAACTCTGATTTGAGTGCTAAAATTGCTAAACGAAGACGATTAAACTCCCCTGTACTTATTTTATTGAGTGCTGTGCCATTAAACTCTATACTTATGCGATTACATCCAGACTCCATGTACTCCTCTGTTGTAAGTTTCAGAGTTGCATCTCGCAAATAAAGTGCCTGTAGATATTCATTAAGCGCATTTTCAAAAGAGCTAATCTCTTTACTCCTTAAATGATGCAACTCCAAAGAGAGTCTCTCTACTTCAGTTTGCAGCTTTTCATATCTGCTTTGTAACTCAGACTTCTCCATCTCTATATTTTCATACTTTTGAAGTTCTAGCCTCTTTTGTTCTCTGTAGGAGAGTGCTTCACTTACACTTCCATAGCGTCTCTTCAGAGTACTTATCTCCTCTATGCGGTTTAACACCTCTTCAATATCTACATCATCAAGTGCTGAAAATCTCTCTGTAGCACTGTCAAAATACGCCTGTAGTTCATTCATAGCATCATCAAAAAACCCACTCTCCACCTCTATGGAATCAAGCGCAGAAGAGACAAGATGCTCATAATTAAAGATCTCCATAGCGGATGACAGAGACTCTAAAACCTTCTCTTTTCGTGAGAGTTCCTTTTTTATCTGCATCAACTCTGCATCTTCACCTTCACTTGGATTGATGGCATCAATCTTTTGTATCTCAAAAGCAGCAAACTCTTTGAGTTCTACGATTTTTCTCTCTTCTTCTTCTATCTTTTGAAGCTCTTTTTGAACACTTAGGTACTCGTGAAAAGCCTCTATGTAAGAGTGCTTAAGAGTTACTATATTTTTTGATTTGAGTGCTATGCGCGCATCTAAAATACTCAGCAAATTCTCATTTTCAAAATCACTAAAATCTTTCAAGCTAAGATGTCTTAAATATGGTGATGCTAGTGTAGTGATGGCTTTTTTAGAGAGACTCTGATTATTTACAAAGTAACGCGACTTCTCTTTTTTTATATGACGAAACACATTGATATCATCATTTTCTATTCCAGAACTCTCTGCATCAATATCCCAAGTAACACTAGATTCACACAAAGCAGCATCACAAGTAGCCCCACCAACAGAAGCTAAAATGGATTCCATAAGAATGGACTTTCCGCTCCCACTAGGACCGGTAAACACCACAAGCCCCGTCTCTAAGTTCAACTCACTCTCTTTAAAACTAAGATACTCTTTTAAGTAAAATCTCTCTATCATTATTTTTGCCTTTTAAAAGTCTAATGGACTTATGAGTTTTGCTTTGTTCATCTCTGCGACTACATGCGTATAAATCATAGTTGTTTCGACAGATTTATGCCCTAAAAGCTCTTGGATAGACCTTAAATCTATGCCGGCTTGTAATAGATGTGTGGCATAACTGTGCCTAAATATATGCGAGGTTACGCGTTTGTTTAGGTTGGCTTTTTGTGCTGCAACTTTTATGTTTCTTCCTAATGTTTGCGGGAGTATGTGATGACGTCTTTTTGTGTTGCTTCTTGGATCTTTTGTAATGTGTGTCATAGGAAAGAGGTATTGCCATTTTGTTTCAAATTTTGCTTTTGGGTATTTTTTCTCATAAGCAAAAGGCAGATAAACACTCCCAAACCCATCGTTTAAGTCTTTTTGATGCAACTCTTCCACCCTTTTAGCCTGCACTAGAAGTTCATCTTTAAGCTTCATCGGCAAGGGTATCGTTCTGTCTTTAAGTGATTTAGAATCCCAAATATAGAGCTTGTTAAAACCAAAATCTACATCTTTTAATCGGATATTTAATAGCTCGCTCATTCTCAGTCCACACCCATACATAAGCGTTACCATAAGTTTATAGATTCCATTTAGGTTTTGTAAAACTTTTTGCACTTCATCTTTGGTTAAAACAACAGGAATGTGCTTCCTCTCTTGGGCTCGAAGCGCTTGAATATTCCACTCACTAGTATCTATCCCTAAAACCTCTTTGTAAAGAAATAAAATCGCATTAAATGCCTGATTTTGCGTAGTAGGACTCACATGTTTTTTTGTGGCTAAAAAGGTCAAATACTCTTCTATTTCATTTTTTCCCATCTCTATGGGATGCTTTTTGTTATGAAAAAATATATAGTGCTTTATCCAATGTACATATGTCTTTTCAGTAGAGATACTATAATGTTTAAAACGGATTTTATCACGAACAATATCAAGCAATTTTTTCTTATGAGCCATAACAACTCCTCCCATAATTTAAGGAACAAAATGCGCTTTTATTACAAAATAAGCCTAATAACTAAACAAAATGTTCCGTTATTGGCTAAAAAAGCGATAAAAACACACTCTATTTTTAAGAATCATAGTAGCTTTTCTCAATAATCCATAAAAATATGACAAAATGCAATAAATAATATATTAAACTAACATTTTTTGTGTTCATTTATTACTCATATAGAGGCTGTTTGTGCTATAATGTTCGTTGAATAAATAGTTATCCGCTCACTGCGTGACCGGATAACGGGGGCGCGGGTTGAACACCCGCTAGTCATCTGTCGCACAGCGCCAGATAACAAGCGGGAGGAGCAGACAATTCCAC
>JALWSY010000121.1 GCA_027083035.1 Sulfurimonas sp.
CACTCATAACAGCACGCTCTATCCCTGCACGCTCTTTTGACTTTAAGAAGTTCGTGTAGGCATCAAGTGCTTTAACTAACTCCTCTCTATTTGCAAGTTTTGCCGTCATCGCTACAATATCTAAAATCTTTTTATTCATGTTCGTATAGTACGCGACCTCATCTTTTACAGGTATCTCTAAAGCATCAATACGGGAGCGTACACTTTGAATTTTATGCATATCTTCATTAAAATCCGCTATCTTAGCTTGCAACTCTGCAGTAAATGAACTCATATCAACACTTGATAGATAAGCGCTAAGCTCTCTATATCTACTATCTGTTAGTTCTCTCTGTTTTGGAAGGATAGTTGTAAATTTCTTCCCTTTTGAGCCTAAATACCCAGCACCTGCACCACGCTCTTTTTGCGTTTCATGAATCACAAGACTCAACTTTTGAGAGAGTACATTTAAAACCTGTGTCCTCTCTATTATAACAGAATCACTATACGCCTCTTTTATCGTTAAACTTAAAACAACTACAGAAAAGATGACCACTATCGCAAGGATAAGATTTAATTTAAACTTGATAGACATAGTTAGATTCTACTCGCATGAAAAATACTCTTTAGGTTTAACTCATCGAGCAGTTCCATAAGCTGTGGATTTCCTACGCGCATCTCTATAGTTATGCCATCTTTGAGGACAAGCTTAT
This sequence comes from Sulfurimonas sp., assembly GCA_027083035.1. GTDB lineage: Bacteria > Campylobacterota > Campylobacteria > Campylobacterales > Sulfurimonadaceae > Sulfurimonas. The sequence continues at coordinate 693 of JALWSY010000121.1, forward strand.
TAAAGTAACCAATGACAGAGGAAGTAATAGAGATAGAATCTATAATATTTAAGATAATACTCTTATGTGTACTCACTACTCCATCTATTGTTGATTTTATTGTTTGATAATCTGAAATCGACTTTATATTTCCATCTATTGTTATAATATTCCCACTATGTGTAATCGTCATAACCTCTCCTTTTATAAAATACTTGTTATTATTATACTTTATATATCCAAAAAATTATCTTATAATTGAGGCTAACCACTCCTTCATCTTCTTCTCATACCCTATCTCTTTGAGTCTCACAAACTGCATTGGTTTTGAGAGATACTCCTGCTTTACATAACCTCCATAATCATGCGGATAAAGATAGCCGCTATGCTGTTGTTGTATATGTTTTGGAATCTCCAAAATATTTCCCTCTCTCACAGAGCGAAGTGCATCATTAATAGCCATATATGCAGAGTTGGATTTAGGGGATGCGCACAGATAGATAACTGCTTGTGCTAATATTATCCGTGCTTCGGGGTATCCTATCTTACTTACAGAGGTTAAAGTAGATGTAGTGAGTGTAAGTGCTTGCGGGTTGGCATTGCCTACATCTTCTGATGCAAGTATCACCAAACGGCGTGCTATAAAATCAGCCGACTCCCCGCCATCAATGAGTCTTGCAAGGTAGTAAATAGCCGCATCCGCGTCACTTCCTCGTATAGATTTTATCATTGCAGAACTCAAATCATAATGCACACCGGCTTCACTTGAACCAGCACTAAGGGCATTTGGGCGCAAGGACTTAAGTCTATCAAGGGTAATACTACTCCCAAGATTTGCTGCAAACTCTAAAAGTTTTAGCATAGCCCTTGCATCCCCTCCACTACTCGCTACAAGATACTCTTTTGCATCAGCATCAATCTCTAAACTGTTACGATGCACCGCACGCTCTAAAAGCAGAAAGAGGCTCTCGTTGTTAATATGTTTTAGTTCAAAAAGCATAGCGCGTGAACGCATAGCGGAGGTAAGTGAGAAGAAAGGATTTTCCGTAGAAGCACCGATAAGCAAGATGGTGTTATTTTCCATGACAGGAAGTAGAACCTCTTGTTGGTTTTTTGCCAAACGGTGTACCTCATCAATAAAAATAAGCGGTTTTTGCAGAGCATTTTTATACTGCTCAAAAATCTTTCTGAGTTGTTCTACTTTTAAAGAGGTAGCATTAAACTCATAAAAGGGAAGCCCCATAGTGTTCGCTATAATGCGGGCTAAACTTGTCTTGCCTACTCCGGCAGGACCATAAAAAAAACTGTGTCCAAGAGCAGACTTTTCACACAATAGCCGCAAAGGTGCATCCTGCGCTGTGAGATGCTCTTGACCTACTAACTCATCAAAACTTTTTGCTCGAAGTTGTTGTGTAAAATCTTGCAATGTCATTATCCTTCCACATACTTAAGTATGCAGAAGTGTAACATAACTACTTGATATTTTGCTTTGGAGTAGCTTTAGTTTCAGCCGGTAAAACAGGATAGGTAACAACCGGCTTTCTTCCATCAAGTGAAGAGAGAAAAGTCTCTATCTCTGCAGCCTCTTTATCCGAAATCTTAGCACCTAACTGTATTCTCCCCATCTCAATGATTGCACTTTTTAGTGTTTGCATCATACCATTGTGAAAATAAGGAGCTGTTTGTGTAATATTTCTGAGTGTTGGTACTTTCACCATACCATTTGCATCCCCTTTAAAGTCTCCAACATCTGCATACTTATACTTTGCGCTAATCCCAACCATATTCATAGATCCACCAAGCGCTATGCCATTATGACAGGTTGCACACCCTTTATCTATAAATGTTTTCAGTCCTCTTTTTTGTGCTTTTGAGAGGGCATCTTCATTGCCATTGAGATAATCATCAAAAGGTGCAGGTGTAACAAGTGTTCTCTCAAAGTTTCCAATAGTATCTGCTATCCTCTTATAATCAATCTTCGCATCTTTTCCGTATGCTTTTTTAAATCTCTTGACATACTCAGGCATAGAAGTAACAGTTTTTACAACATGCTCCTTGGTCGCTGCCATCTCAGGAGCTGCTAAGATAGGACCCTGCGCCTGTGCCTCTAAATCAGCTGCACGACCATCCCAAAACTGCTTCTCAAAGAAAACTGCATTATAAACAGTAGGTGAGCCTAAATGGTGTGGATTTTGTCTCCATTTATGTCCAACTGCTGCAGCAAGACCATCATCTCCACCCGTTGCAAGGTTGTGACAAGTATTACAACTTATGAGTCCACTTTTAGAGAGCCTTGGCTCGAAAAAAAGCATCTTTCCAAGCTCTGTTTTCTCTTTAGTGATTGGGTTTCTTGGATCATCTATTAGCTTTAAAAGTGCGCTATCACTCTCTGGTATAGCAACCAAACCAGCATTTTTTGCTTCTTGCATTAAAGATGCAGCCATTGATACACTTACTAGTGCAGAACCGAGTAGTATCTTTTTAATCATTTCATTTCCTTGAGTGTTCCCCTTTTCTAAAGGAGAATTTTTTTCTTTTGAAAATTGTAACCTATAAAAACTTAAAAGATAATTATTTTCCTTTACTAAAAAAGTTCCTCTAAGCTTCTCTTTTATTTTCTTTGCTATACTTCGCTTTATGAATTATGAAACACTACTACGAGAGCATCACCTAAAGGTGACTCCGCAACGACTCGGCATACTCTCACTTATGCACACTATGGGGCATATAAATATAGAGGAGTTATATGCGCAGATAAAAGAGCAATTCTCCTCTATCTCTTTGGCAACACTCTATAAAAATATTAATGCCATGGTAGAGAACAAGCTTGTAACAGAAGTCAAAGTACCTAATGTGAAATCAAAATACGAAATAACAAAAGAACCGCATATTCATCTTTTGTGTAGTGCTTGTAGTGAGTTTATAGATTTGGATTTAGATCTGCATCCTCTCTTAGATGCAGCAAGTAGTAAAAGTCACTATGAACTCCATGGAAGTTGCATAGTCCTCTCTGGATTATGTGAGAAGTGTCAAAAAGAGCTTTAACTCTTTTTTTTCTTATTTCCTGCCATTTCACGCGCTAACTTCTCCTCTGACTTTAAAAAAGTATAGAGTGCTGAATATTCGCTACGTGTAAGATATCTCGTTTTCCCTGTCGGTAAATTATTTAACTCTATCTCTGCAAAAGAGAGCCTTTTAAGATCAGCTATCTCTGCATCAAAGTGTGCAAAGAAACGGCGTAACTCACGGTTTTTCCCCTCTGCAATAGCTACTTTAAGTATAGAGTAGTTGTGTGCATTCTTTTGTATCTTATAACCCAAAAATGGCTTGAACTCCATCGATGTTATCTTTGAGTGAGAGTGTCCACCAGCTGTAGCATCTTCAACATACATACCCTCTAGCATAGCAGTCTCCATCTCCGATGTGACCTCACCCTTAATCTTTATCTTATAAATTCGCTCCAAATCAGACTCCATAAGTGCAGTCGCTACTCTTGAAGCATCTGTAAGAAGTAACAATCCCTCACTAGCAAA
>JALWSY010000122.1 GCA_027083035.1 Sulfurimonas sp.
AGTAGTTTTAATTTCATAATGAACTCCATAATCTTTTGATAGCACCATTGTACGGTTTTTAAGTGAATGGATGTTTACTCTCTGCTCCAAATGCGGTTATTGAGTTGTAACTCCTCAACAATTCCTATGGCAAGATGTAGTGTTTCTATATACTCCATAGCAACCTTGTAACGCAGAAGTGAGTGAAAGATGGAGGGTTCAAAGAGATCTTTTTTGTATGCTATGGCGAGATAGATGTTGTTTTGGTTAAAGGAGACATAGAGTGAGTGCTTTGTTTTTTTTTGAAAGTTAAAGAGTCTTTGCATCAAAGAGTGTGAGAGAATGTAGCGTGCTTCGACTTGATTATCTGAGTAGATAACAAACTCTTTTTCAAATGCAATATTGTCCATCTTAACAAGTTCTAAGCGGCCTTTTTTACTTGATTGTAGAAAATTTCCTAAAAAATCTCCAAAAAGGTTTTGTGCAACATCTGGCAGTACAAGGGTAGTGCCATGAAAATTTTTGTTAAATTCACTCTTTATAAAGAGACCTTGAAAAATTGTGGAGTAGGATGTTCTTCCTTTAGAATCTCTATGCCTTCTTTGGGCATGAATGTCTGAGAACTCTATGGGGATAGAGTCGATTGTGCCATGCACATAGTCATTCCCACTTAGTCTGTCTATACGCCTAAAAAGTTTGGAGTTTTCAATTACTCTCTGTGGAAGATGTGTGAGTGCGGAGTAGTGCAAATCTTCACCTACAGCAGAGATAAGTGGTCGGATTATCTTCTCTTTAAACTTAGAAGTATAATCTTTTATAAGGAGTTTATAGAGAAAAACCCCTAGAGCGACATAGGTAAATAGAAAAAAATCTATTCCATTGGTACCGTGCAAATAAAAAAAGAGAAAGTAGATTATGATAACTGCAACGAGTATGTAGAGAAAGCCCAACTGTAAAATCTTACTTTTGAGTGCTTTTCTCTCCTCTTCTAACTCTTGTAAACTAGGGTAGAGTGTTTTGTAGTAGAAATCTGTAAGCTCGCTAACCCCTCTCATGATGCTTAACTGTTAAAAAGCTCACGCACATTGACATTTTGACGCTCACTCTCACTAATCTCAAAGAGCTCTTTTGGTTTGTAGTTCATAGCTGATGCCATAAAGTTTGTAGGAATCTGCTCTAAAGCGTTGTTGTAGTCCGTTACGGCTTGGTTGTATGCGCGTCTCGCAGCAGATATCTGCTCCTCTACTTCATTGAGCGAGCGTTGCAGATGCATAACATTTTCATTGGCTTTTAAGTCAGGGTAGTTCTCAACAGCTACCATAATAGAGCCAAGGGCTTTACTCATCTTTGCATCAAGAGCTATCTTCTGTGACTCCGAGAGATTGGAGTTATTTGCTTGGGTGCGAAGTTTGGTAACATCTTCAAGGAGGGAGCGTTCATGCTCCATATATTTACTTACTGCAGAGACAAGATTTGGGATGAGGTCATAGCGTTTTTTCAGTTGGGTATCGACACTTGCAAAGATATTATCAACCTGATTTTTCTTCGCTACAAGAGAGTTGTACATTAAAACAAGTGCTAAGATGATAAAAATGAGAATAACTAAAGGGAGATTCATAGTAAAAGTTCCTTATAAATTTATTTTATGATACTGCAATTTTGTTCGTTTGTAAAGAACTTTTTTGAGATAAGATTGTGTGAAGTTAAAAAAAAGAGGACAAGAAAATGAAAAAAATCGGACTACTATTTGGAGCAACACTACTCTGTACAACACTCACTCAGGCACAACTCACAGTTGATGATAACAAATACATACGGGCATACAACACAGAGATAAACAATCTTAATCGTAACTTTTCAAGTATGCGAACTTTAGATGATTATAAAAACCCACAAAAAAGAGCGAAAGTAGAGGAGAACTTCTCCAAAGTTAGAAAGATTATAAAAAGTTTCTCAGATCAGCATGACAGACAGGTTGTCTCTTTGCAACAATCTTACAAACGGATGGTACAAACTTATAATAAAAATCTCAAACTTGCAGGAGTAATAGGAAAAAAAGCACAAAAGTCTGTAAAAAAAAGTCAAAAAAAGCTAGAAACGAAGAGAGGAGAAGCATCGGGTGCAACAGCAAATGTACTGACATCTACAGATAAAAGCAATCTTAGAAAATTTCGTAGTGAGTATATCTCGAGTGATTATCTCTTTAGAAACATAGATAGCGTTGCTCTGCAAGATCCAAAATATAGAGCAGAGTTAGAGACGGCTCTTCAAAAGCTGCAAACTCTTTTAAACCCAATGCGAAGTAAAACATTTGACAGAGGTGTAGCAAGAGCAGATAGTGACTTGAAAAAACTCGAAGATGCATATGCAGTAGCAATGGCAAAAAGTAAAAAGCAGGCAGCTGCTGTTAATGGGGATGTCGCAAAAGAGCTTCAAGCGATACAGAGTGTCTTTGATCAGCAGAACTTTGATCCAAGACTACTGAGAAACTACATAACAGGTGAGATACTGCCACTCAAAGAGGTAGAGAATTGGGCAGAGGAGATGAAAAGGTACAAATCACTCTACCCAAAAATGCGCGCCTTTTTACAAAATGTACAAAACAACAGTATAGAGGGGAGAAAACCAGAGTTCTCTCGCTATGCCTATTGGTTTGAGACACAGGTGATGGATAAGATAGAGAGTGCTATTAAAGATAAAAAGCAGGAGCTTGGCACAGAGATATTTAACGGTATCACGAAATATAGAAACTACTCCAAAGCGGATATGGATAGAATCTTCTCTAACATTAACTATGCGCAGCGAGATATCTCAGAGATGTTAGAGGAATATACTCTCGGAAAAAAAGCACTTGCAAATTTAGTAGCGATTGAGAATATAGTAGATGGTAGCATCTCCGCAAAGAGTCTGCAGGCACAAAAAGATTATGATGCCTATGGTAAGATTTTAAATAAGGCAAAATCGTTAAGTTTGAAAAATCAGAAGATGCCAACAGCAGCAACGCAGGACGCAAAACTGCTCTCTATTGCAAAATCACTCCTTCCATCCTCAGCTAAACAACCATCTGCTGCGATGCGTATCACTCATGATATTTCACGACATAGAAGTTTGGATTATTCTCAGGCTCTTGGATGGCATATTATGGATTACTCCGCGTTTGCAGTAGCATACGCAGCAAAAGAGGGGAGTGTTTACCGTATAAAAATGGTTACATTTAGAAAAGACAACCCAGAACACTATAACAGAACACATGGTGGTAAGTGGTACTTAAGTTCACAAACACCGGCTGGATATGGAATAGAAATACCAAAAGAGAATATAAGATAAGGAGAAGATGATGCAAGAATCAGATAATAGATATGTAGAGGCATACAATCAAGGTATAGCGGAGTTAAACAACGCTTTTGCAAACTTAACGACGCTAGAAGATTACCAAGATAGAGCAAAGTGTGCGATTATCGAGGAGGTGTTTTCTAATCTCTACATGGTTTTAGATATGTTTTCAGATCAGGAGGATGTACAAGTTAAAAACCTGAGAAAGAATATAGACTCTATGAAAGGTACGTATGAGCAAAACTATAATATGGCAAATGAGCAAGAACAGAGTGCCAAAGAGCCAGAGGGTGAAAGTCTCAATGATCTTATAAATAATTTTAATAGAGAGATGAATGAACTCGTTTCAGCGTACAATAATAGTGAAGCAGAAGAAGTTTTCTCTGAAATAGCCAGCAGAGTAGAAATAACTCTCAAAAAGATAGAGGCTCTTGATGCAGATACTTATGCAAGTGCAAAGGGAAATTATGAAAATCTTAAAAGAACTTATGCTGAACGGATGGTTCAGGTGTCGGCAACACTCAGTCGTGATATGAGTGCAGATGAGAGAGTGAGAGAGTTTCGCTCAATCTACATCTCAGAAGAGCCGATGTTTCGCTCCATCAATGTGATAGAGTTTCAAGACCCTTCCTATAGAGCAAAGTATGAAGATGTGATTACAAAGCTGCAAACTATTTTAAATCCGATTAGAGAAGATGCAGCATCTCCTGCTATCGTAAGAGCGAGTGAGGAGTTGGCTGCTTTAGAGAAGATTTATGCTGATGCACTCGCTCAGAGTGAAGAGCTATCAGGGAG
>JALWSY010000123.1 GCA_027083035.1 Sulfurimonas sp.
GAAGTGGTACAAACTCCTCTAACTCAAATTCTATCTTTTTCCCTTGTAATTCCATCTCTATGATCCTTTTTATTTTTTCATAATCATAGTCAATTTGGAATTTACAGAAATTATTTTACACTACCTACCGTTTTTGTACCGCTTTTTCCAAGAGAATTTTAATTAAAATACGAATAGAGATTGTTTGATGAAGAAATTATTGTTAGAACTTGCTTAATTAATTTATTGGATGAGTTATACATAAAGAGTACTAATGATAATTTATATATACTCTAATAAATTAAATAAAGAAATTATAAATGCATACATGGCTTGAACTTTTAAAGAAAAATGATTATCTCGGAATAAAAAAATATATCAAATCTGGTGCAGATTTGCAAGAGGTGAACGAGGCGGGGGAGTCTGTTCTTGCTTGCGCTCTGAGGGCTAGATGTGATGTGGATATACTTGAGCTGCTTATAGAGAGTGGTGCGGATATCTTTGACTTTGATGATGAGGGTGTGAGTATTCTTGATATGGCGATTACCTATGATAATAGATTTATGGTAGAGTATCTTTTAGAAAAAGGGATAGATATAAACGCAACAAACCGTAGAAGTGGTTTTACTGCTCTTATGGCAGCTGCCTGTTATGGTCGTGTAGAGATTGCAAAATTACTACTCTCATATGGTGCTTCTCAGGAAGCAAAGGATTCTAAAGGATTTACAGCTATAGATTTTGCAAGAAAGATGAATAAGAAGTCGGTATTGGAGCTTTTGGATTATGATGAAAATGACCCAAAAAATACTGCATACGCAAGATGATATTAAAAAATATTAGTACATTTTTCTATCACTTTTTTGATTCCAAATTGTAAAAAGTTCGGCATTTTCTTTATGGTCTATCTGTTGCAATGCTAAAGCAGACTCCCTGTTTTGAAGCATTTCATAAAAAGCTTTGTCATCAAAGCCCCCACGGGCTGCGTCATTTTCATTTGCTCCATAGTAAACATTTTGTATCCTTGCCCAGAAGATTGCACCTAGGCACATAGGGCAGGGCATACAAGTTGTGTAGAGTATGCATCCGCTCAAGTCAAAAGTGCCAAGAATTTCTGAAGCCTTTCTGATGGCATTTACTTCTGCGTGTGCTGTTGGGTCACTACTCTTTAAGACGGTGTTGTGCGCTGTAGCGATTATTTTGCCATCTTTTACAATAACAGCACCAAAAGGACCACCATCGTTTCTGTTCATGCCACTTAATGCTTCATTATAAGCAATCTGCATCCATTTATGCATCATAACCCTTTTTAATCAAAAAACTTTCCCTGTTTTGTGTTATCAAGGGGCTTTCTCTTCTCTTTTGCAAGCCACTCTTGCAAAAGGGACTCTATGACTTTACTGAGACTCATTTTGTATCTATCTCGTGAATATTTCATAGCCTCATCCCATGTCTCTCTATCGATAAGCAAAGAGCGTGTCACTTCATCTTTTGGTTTCAAATCAATACCCCATACTTGTAGTTACTAATTCTTTTTGATTCTTTTTTGTTGCATAGAGTTTCATTATTATTTTATTCGCTTAAATTTTAAATGTGTAATGATGCTCATCTTCATAGTGCTTCTTCTCTTGTGGAGGAATATTTTGACGAAAAACAACATATATGAGAGCAAAAAGCAATAAAAGTACCAATAACCAAATTAACATGGAAACATCCCTTAACCTATAGAATTCTTCTGTTGATAAATCGGCAATATTCTATTTTAGATTAGTTCATACTCTATATTCTTTGTTTCAAGTTCTTTAATGAAGAGTTCAAAGTAGTATTTTACTTCCTCTTTGTTTGTTGATTTTAAAGAGAGTTCTACATTTGGTTTTCCATCGACAAACATGGGTAGTGAAGAGAGTTCTATGTTTTGCGGGACTTTTTTCATGAGTGAGATAAGAGTATCTTCACTTGTTTTTGCTTTAAGTGTGTAGCGGTGTGTTGGTTTACTTGTAGCGAAGTGTTGTTCTATGGCTTTGCTAATCATAGGATGTGCCATAGAGGGAAAACCGGGAACAAAGAAGAATCTTTCCTCAAGAGAAAAACCGGACATATTATTTACAGGGTTAAAGAGGAGTTTTGCATCTGGCGGTAAATCTGCCATATGTACTCTGTTTGGATAGGCCGCATCACCAAATTTTTCAATAATATCTTGAAGAAACTTTTTATGTGTCACGAGAGGAGCGTGAGAGAAAACTTCAGAGGCTATCTCTCTTGTCAAATCATCAGGAGTGCTTCCAATACCACCAAAAGAGAAAAGAACACTCTTTTTATCCTCTAAAACCAATGCAAAACTTTTACGAATCAAATCCACATCATCTTTAATGATAAAAGAGGCAAAGAGTTCATGCCCATACTTTGAGAGTTCCTTTTTTAAAAACTCAAAGTGTGCATCATTGCGCCTTCCGTTGAGGATTTCTGTTCCGATGATTATGGCATAAAAGTGCATATGCTATTTGTTATGTGTACTTCTGTATCTAGGATCTTGATAATCAGGTTTTTCACATGCGCTAAATGTTGTAGCTACCGTCAGTAGAAGTAGTGTGAGTAGTGTTAAGTTTTTCATCTGTATCTTTCCTTATAAATTTAAGAGTCTTTTTTCAGAGTCATTTCTGATTCCATGATTTTAATCTCATCATTTGCAGGGATGAGTATCTCTGGATCGGCTTTGAGTTTTTTACGCTTTACTTTACCCGGATAGTCAATGTTTGTCAATATATGTTTAATGCACGCAATACGCGCCTTTTTTTTGTTATCTGAGCGTATAACTGTCCACGGTGCATGGTCTGTATGTGATGCCAGAAGCATGGAATACTTTGCAATAGTATATTTATCCCACAAATCTTGCGACTTTTCATCGACAGGGGAGAGTTTATACTGTTTGAGCGGATCCGTTCGTCTCTTATCAAAACGCTTTTTTTGCTCATGTTTACTTACAGAGAAGTAAAACTTAAAGATAGTTATGTCTGAGTTTACAAGCATCTTTTCAAACTCCGGTACCTCATGCAAGAACTCTTTATGCTCCTCTTGGGTACAAAAGCCCATAACAGGTTCAACGCCACCACGGTTATAGTAACTTCTATCAAAGAGAACTATCTCCCCAGCTGATGGGAGATGATGCACATAGCGTTGAAAGTACCATTGAGTTTTTTCCACATCACTCGGTTTATCAAGGGCGATTACTCTTGCTCCACGAGGATTAAGGTGTTCAGTAATTCTTTTGATAGTTCCACCCTTTCCAGCTGCATCACGACCTTCAAATATCATAAGTATCTTCTTACCAGTATCTTTTACATGATTTTGCATCTTCAAAAGTTCAATCTGTAACTCTTTTAACTCACTCTCATACTGTAGAACTTCATCTTTTACCCATACCGCGACACGCTTTGTTTTTGGGTTTTTATTTCGTTTTTCAGCCTCTTTTTTGTTCTCTTCTTTGCTTTTTCGTCTATCTTCGTGTACTATCTCTTCAATCGCAGCACCTTCAGTTAACTCATCATCAATAATATCTCTTTTGTGTCCCATAGATACTCCTTGTACTTAATTATAATCCAAGAAGCTTTAAAAAGAGTTTGCAACCAAACTATTTAGCTCATTTATATCTGTAGTGTTTGCAAAACAGCTTGTATCACCACAAACCATAAAGCCACTCTCGTCACTTACTTTGAGCTGTATAAAGGGATACTCTATCTTTGATAATTTACAGGCATTGTTTTGTAAGTTCACAAGAGATGCTTTAATGATACGCGCCCCCTTTACATAGCGTAGCGCCTGTGTGAGCATATATGGTGAGAAGATTGGCTTACGTCCAAGTTCATAAGAGTTATACTCCATAGTTTTAAAAGCAAAGTGTGCATACTTTTCATCTTCAAGCAGAGAACTTAGCGTAAGTAGTACATCTATCATAATGCTTACAGATGAAGTGTAGGTGTTGTCTGAAGTCTCCGCTTTTGTTGTAAACTCTCCAACACTAAAACTCCAAACTCCTTTATCATAAAACTTCTCTAACGCTTGATTTGCAAAGCGTTGTGCTTGAATGAGGTAGAGTTCATCAGCTGTTTGCTTATAAGCACTTAGAAGTGCTTGTGAGAGAAAAGCGTAATCCTCTAAGAAAGCCTCTACTTTCGGTGTTTTATGAATAAGTGTCGTGTGGTAGAGTATGTTATCTTTATACATTGTCTTTAGGAGTGCATCAAGGTGTTTTATCGCACGCTCTTTATAGAGTGTATCACAGGCACCGAGTTTAAAGAGGGAGTGAATCATCATACTAGACCATGATGTCTGTACCTTTTTATCTATAAAAGGGTAGGCTCGTGAAGCGCGAAGCGATGCAAGAAGGGGCTTGACTTCTGCAAACCACTCCGGGATGATGCCATCTTCAAAACGGATGATATTTTTTCCCTCAAAGTTTCCAGAGCGTGTCACAGACATCGCTTCGAGTTTTGCTTCAATGTCGGTAATATTGTTCTTTTTGAGCAGTTCATAGACCTCTTCATAACTGTAGATAAAGTAGGTGCCTTCCTCTCCCTCACTATCTGCATCACTTGCTGAGTAGAAAAGATTATCTTCAGACATAAAGTTATACCAAAAATCTGCACACTCTTTTGCAGTCTGTAGGTAAGTGGCATCATCGTAGGTGAGATAGGCATCAAAATAGACACCCGTAAGCAGGGCATTATCATAGAGCATCTTTTCAAAGTGTGGCACAAGCCACTTCTCATCTGTTGCATATCTACAAAACCCTCCATCTATAAGATCATACATTCCCCCTTTGCGCATTGCATCTAAGGTTTGTGTCACCATAGCTTTTGCAGATTTGTCATTATAGAGTCTATCTATTGTTAAGAGAGTATTGAGCGTTGAGGCATGAGGAAACTTTGGCGCAACAGAGAATCCGCCATGTTTTGTGTCAAAGTTGTTTTTTGCCTGAAGCATAAAGTTCTTTGTAAAATCCTCTTTAAGAACTGTCGCCTCTTTTGGATGCTCGGTATGGTTTAAAAAACTTGCAACTTCATCAGCATTTTTAAAAAGCTGCGCATCATTCTCTTTGACTTTTTGAGCGATAAGACGTGTAAGTTCTTTAAATCCCATTCCCTCAATACTTCCGGCATTAGACTCAGGAGGGATGTATGTTCCTGCAAAAAATGGTTTATTTTGCGGTGTACAAAAGATAGATGTTGGCCATCCACCGGGACGGCGATTTAAGAGCAGATGTACCTCTTGGTAGTGCTTGTCAATATCTGGACGCTCCTCTCTATCTACCTTGATGGAGATAAAACTCTCATTGAGTATGGCTGCACACTCTGTATCTTCAAAAACAGTCTCCTCCATCACATGACACCAATGGCAAGAGCTGTAACCAATACTGATAAAAATCGCCTTGTTCTCTTCCTCAGCCTTTTGAAATGCTTCATCGCACCAAGGCCACCAATCTACAGGGTTATCTTTATGCTGTTGTAAGTAGGGGCTATCCTCTTTTGCTAATCTGTTTGACATATTGCTTTACACCTTTTTATTTATTAACCGATAGAGTAGAGGAAAATTGCTAATGAAGCACTTAAAAATTATAATAAGTTTGGATTTAGAAGACAGGGTGTAACAGCGGACTAGAAAGTTGCCGCTGCTCCTACGAAAACGCTTAGTTCGTTATCGACTCTTTGTGAGTCCCAGATAGGAATTTTAACACCCGCTTTGAGTGGAAAGTTTTTTATGAGTTTGTCGCTACTCCACTCAACTGTTGCATCTACTAGGTTATAGCCAGAGTCATAAGTAGGACCAGCTATTATATCATCACTATATTTGGTTTGCCAGTTGAGTTTAAGATTTGTATCTATTTTGTCACTTAAGAGGCATGGATGGCGTAAACCTATCCATCCAGTATCCTCTTCACCCGGCGTGTATAGATTTACTCCTTTTGTAACATCATCAAGATAGAATGTCCACATAAGACTCCAAAAGAGATCAAAATCATTTCCTGCATCAATCGTTGAATCCCAAAGAATACTAATGCTAGAGCTTCCACTACCAAGCCCTTTATCAAAATCTCCGCTGTCAATGCTGTATCGAAGTGCAAAGATGTTATTCTTAAAACTCTTCTCTCCAAAATCTCCAGCATTAAAGTTAATCTCAACCATTGCATCACTGACACCGCTCTCTGTGGTAATGCTATTTTGCATAAGAGGAAGTGCTGCACTAAATCCTACCATATTGTCATACACATAAGAAGCCATAATATTTGTAATGAAATAAGTATCACTGTAGAGCAAATCAACATTTGTCTTTACACCTCTATCTTTACCTTCAAGTTGTAGATACTTCTCACCCTCTACTGCAACAATATTATTCATATAAGCCAGAGCAAGTCCCGGTGCGATTGGTTTGGAGTTTGTTGCAAAAAGCAGTGATGAGGCTAAAAGTGTTATTGGAAGAAATTTTTTCATAATATGCGTACCCCTTTGATTTTTTTCGATTTTAAAAAGTTAGAATCGTCCTCCGATGGTGATTGTGTAGGTTGTGAAAAAAGGAGTGTTATCTGACTTTAGGTCAAGATACTGCATACCTACACCACCTTTGAGATAGAGTGTATCTCTAAAGTCATATCTCGCACCTACTGTTGCACCATAGCTGAGTTCTGTAGAGGTGTAAGTGTTATCGTAACAGATATATCCCCACCATGGATCCCAGTAGCAGTAACCCGGATTACCCTCTATATGAATCCCTGTATCTACATAAGTAAAACCAAAGTTCGCACTGATAAAAGGAGTGAACTCATCATCAAAGATGTTGTAGGTTGCCTCTGCACTCATACTGCTTGTATAGAGGTTTCGGCTCATTTTTTCTAAAGTTCCATCATTATTTTTAATAGTGGTAAGGTAACTAGAGTTTGTAGAGGAGAAGATACCCGCTATCTCAAAATTTTCGGTAAAGTTATACCCAAATCCTATTCCAAAACCACCCCTGCTTGAAATATCCACAGAAGTGTGATCTTTAAAGTCAAACTGTTTACCACTTATATACTGTGGCATAAAAAAGGCTTCACTTCTATGTGAACGATAGTCTCTCGCTATCAAGAGGCTCGTAAAAACACTTAGAAAAACACTTGATAGTAAAAGTATTTTACGCATAAAAAAACTCCTTATAATTTATAAACTTTTAGTCAAAATGGAGTAAATCCTTAGCTTGAATCATATCTTTATCTCCACGTCCTGAGAGATTTACTATGATGAGCTTATCTTTTATATTTGGTATTTTTTTAAGATAGGCAACTGCATGGGAGGATTCAAATGCAGGGATGATTCCCTCCTTTTGGGAGAGCCATACAAAAGCATCCAAAGCCTCTTTGTCAGTAATATTGTCATAACTAACAGAGTTGTTCTCTTTGTGAAAAGCGTGTTCTGGTCCGATACCCGGGTAGTCTAGTCCTGCACTGATGGAGTGTGCTTCTAGTATCTGTCCATCTGCATCTTGGAGAAGGTAGGACATCTGCCCATGTAGTACTCCCGGTCGTCCCTTCTGTAGAGAACAGCCATGCTTATCTGTCTCAACTCCAAGTCCACCCGCTTCGATCCCGATACACTCAACACTCTCATCCTCTAAGAAGTGCTGAAACATACCAATGGCGTTGCTGCCTCCACCGATACAAGCAATAACATGATCGGGAAGTCTCTCCTCCTTTTCTAAAATCTGCGCACGCGCTTCCCATCCAATGATAGCTTGAAAATCTCTTACCATCATAGGGTAAGGGTGCGGTCCCGCAACTGTTCCGATGATGTAAAAAGTGTCACGAGCATTGGTCACCCAGTGACGGATGGCATCATTCATAGCATCTTTGAGAGTTCTTGAGCCACTCTCTACGGAGTTAACCTTTGCACCAAGGAGTTTCATACGAAAGACATTAAGCTCCTGACGCTCCACATCTTTAGCTCCCATAAAGATTTCACACTCTAAGCCAAGAAGTGCAGCGATAGTAGCAGTTGCCACACCATGTTGTCCCGCACCTGTCTCTGCTATGACCTTTTTATATCCAAGCCTTTTTGCCATAAGTCCTTGCGCAATAACATTGTTTACTTTATGCGCACCGGTATGGTTTAAATCTTCTCGTTTAAAGTAAACCTTTGCACCAAGTTCATCTGAGATATTTTTTGCATAGTAGAGAGGGGAGGGACGTCCTACATAATCTTTTAAGTAGTAATGTACTTCACTCCAAAACTCTTTATCAAAACGGATAGATTCATACTCCTCTTTGAGTTGGAGCAGAGCAGGCATAAGCGTCTCTGGAACATATCGTCCACCAAAAATTCCAAAGTGTCCATTATCATCAGGATCATATTTACTTGGTTGTGGAATGTACATTAGTTCACCTCTATGAGTGTATATACAGGAGTTTTCTCTTTTAATTTTTTGATACCATCAAGAAAAGTAAGACCGATAATAAAACAAGCTTCTACACACTCTGCACCTGTCTGGTTGATAAGTGTTGCAGCAGCGTTTGCAGTTCCACCTGTTGCTATAAGATCATCTATAAGTAGTACCTTTGCACCTTTTTGCTCACCAAAAGCATCGATGTGTACCTCTATCTCATCCACACCATACTCGAGTGCATACTTCTCTCCGATAGTTGTGTATGGAAGTTTTCCCTTTTTACGGATAGGAACAAAGCCTATCTTTAGCATTTGCGCAAGGGCAGCACCAAAGATAAATCCGCGCGCATCTATACCTGCAACATAATCAAGGTTGTACTCTTTGTACTTCATATAGAGGTGATTCATCAAGACTGCAAATGCCTCTTTATTGTTTAGTAGCGTAGTGATATCTTTAAAGACGATGCCCTCTTTAGGAAAGTCCTTAATATCTCTTATGGAGTCCTCTAATATTTTTCGTTCAGTATTGCTAAGTGTCATCTCATTATCCTTTATAGTAGTGCATCGATTCTACCCTCTAGGGCTTTTATTTTACCGTTGAGTCTATCGACCTCTTGTCTGTGTTTTGAGTTTCTCTGTTTGAGTACCTTGAGTTCGTTACGAAGTTTTGTTAACTCTTCACTTAAAATATCGACATTTCCAAGTGCGCGTTGGAGTTGGATTTGATACTTACGTATCAAGATTTCTGCCTCTTGAAGGGTTAACTTCATCAAATCATTGCTGCGTTGCTCTTTGTTAGTGATGCTTTTAAAGTAGAACATCTTTACAAAGAGATAGACAGAGAGGATAGAGAGCAGGGTTAAAAGTGACCATTCCCAAAACATTGTATCTTGTTTCCTTAGAGTTCTATTTTTTTAACACGACCGCTATGGCGACCGCCTTCAAAATTTCCTGCAAGCCAAGCATCTATGATGGACTCTGCAACACCTTTGCCTACGATGCGTTCTCCAAAACAGAGAATATTTGCATCATTGTGTCCGCGTGCTACAGTAGCAGTATATGCATCGTGGCAGAGTGCCGCACGGATACCCTCATGACGATTTGCAGCCATACTCATACCGATACCGCTGCCACAGATAAGTACACCCTGTGTGCCATCCTCTGCTAAAACAGATGTAGCCACCTTATGCGCATAGTCCGGATAATCGACTCTATCTCTAGAGTAGGGACCAAGATCAACAACCTCATGTCCCTTCTCTTTGAGTAGTTCAACTGTATAATCTTTTAACTCGATACCTGCATGGTCTGTTGCAACAAAAAATTTCATATATTCTCCTAAGAAAGTAGTAAATTGAGTATAGTTCTAACCGGTAAAAATAGAACATAATCTTTTAGTGGTGTCATTATAACAATTAAAACTATAATCATTCCATAACGCTCGTTTTTATAAAAAAATTCTGCTACAGCGTTTACTTTTAGTTTTAAAGCAAGATGCATCAAAAAGTGTGCCCCATCAAACTGCGGAATAGGCAGCAGATTAAAAACACCAAGCACTACATTGATGATTAGTAACTGATAGACTAAGATATAAGCAAAGATATACCAAAGAGAGTCTGCAATTGTCGGCTGGTGCATTGCTACGAGTGCGATTGAGGCAAAAGCTGCAAGTGTAAAGTTATAGACTATCCCTGCTAAATCAACCTGCATCGCTGCATTGTAGCCGCCATTGCGAACAACGGTGGAGGTGTTAATAGGCACAGGTTTTGCCCAGCCAAATAAAAACCCGCTATCAGCACCCATTAGCATAGGCAGAAAGTACATAGCTGCGGGAACGATGATGGTTCCTACCAAGTCAACATGGCTTATAGGGTTGATAGTAAGGCGTCCTGCATTTTTTGCAGTAGTATCTCCGTACATATAAGCAACCCAGCCATGCATAATCTCATGCCCGATAATAGCGATAGCCAGAGCAAGAACAGCTGCGGCTATCTTTAGAAAATCAAGTGATTCCATGGTAATCTTTATCTGTACGTATTCTCTCTTCTCTTGCTTTATCAAGATAAGGAGACTGCTCTAAATCAGCAGGTGTTTTTCCTACTCTATCCCATCTGATTTCCCAGTTCTCATCTACAGAGAAGTAGATAAACCAAGGTGTACCTTCGACATTATCATACGGTACGACTCCCCAAAAACGGCTATCATTTGAGTGGTCGCGGTTGTCTCCTATCATATAGTAACTCTTCTGTGGGATTTTTTTGTAAAACCCGTTAAATGGAAGGTTATAAGTAACTGGTAAATTAGGAATAGTAACAGGCATCATATCTACAGCACTATGCTCGTAGAGATATCTCTGCAGATAATCTTCATAAATATTATGATTTGCATCATTATGAATTCCCGGATGCTGGTGTGCCATAGGATTTTTAACCCAAAGCCTATCTAGTAGTGTGACAATCTTCTCTGCGGGGTAATTTGTTCTGATATAGTCATCACCCTCATGTGGTCTGAGATAGAGTTCATCTCTATCTGTAAAGAGGACTTCATCACCCGGTGTTGCAAAACATCTCTTTACAAAGTGTTGCTTTACATTTCCGGGATAGCGGAAGATGACTATATCACCACGCTTTGGCGTATCACCATCGAAGAGACGCAGACTATCGCTCCAAGGCATAATGGAGGTCTCTAAAAATGGAATATGTGGCATAGAGACTCCATAAGCAAACTTCTTTGCAAAGAGATGATCACCAATAAGCAGAGAGTCTTTCATGCTTCCCGAAGGTATTCTAAATGCTTGCGCAACAAAAAAGATAACAAAGAGAACTATAATAATAGTTCCCGTCCATGAGTTTGACCATTTGTAGGCTTTGTGGAGAGTTTTTTTCATCTATGCGTTCTTCTTTTTTGCATTTATTTTTGCTGCTTTGAGTGTGTTGCTCAAAAGCATGGCGATGGTCATCGGACCGACACCACCCGGACTAGGTGTAATAAATGAGCTCTTTTTGCTTACTGCATCAAAATCAACATCGCCTACAAGTTTTCCCTCTTTTGTTCTGCTTACTCCGATATCTACAATGATTACATCATCTTTGACCATATCTTCTGTTATGAGGTTTATAACACCCACACCACATAGAACGATATCCGCATTTAGGGTATGCTTTTTTAAATCATCCGTAAATATATGGCATACTTCAACGGTGGCATCAGCATTTAAAAGTAGCGCTGCCATTGGCTTTCCTACGATGTTAGAGGCTCCGACAACTACACAGTTTTTCCCTTTTACATCTATGTCATACTCTTTTAAAAGCTCCATAACACCAAGTGGTGTACATGGTACAAAACCATCAAGATTTGTCACCAGACGCCCTACATTAAAAGGGTGAAAGCCATCAACATCTTTGCTCGGATCTACAAGTTCTAGCAGTTTTGTGGTATCTATATGTTCAGGAAGAGGGAGTTGGATGAGTATGCCATCGATACTTGAGTCCTCATTCATACGGATGATAGTCTGCTCTATAGACTCTTGGGAGATACTCTCCGGCATATCGTGAGTAATGGAGTAGAACCCTACACGGTCACACGCCTTTTTTTTCATATTTACATACGCTGCACTTGCAGGGTCTTGTCCAACAAGAACAACTGCTAAGCCCGGTGTACATCCACAGCTCTCTTTTAACCCTTTTACCTCTTCAGCAATTTGAAGTTCTATCTTTTTTGAAAGTTTTCGACCATCTAGTAACTGCATTTAAACCTCATAAATAATATTTTTGCTATTATACCTTTTTTAAATAATATTAGGCTAACAATGAAACAGATACTTCTCTATACACTTCCACTCTATCTCTATGCCTCAAGTAGTTTTATCACTCCAAGTGAATATGCTGCGCAACTCTACAAAAACCCTCGTGGCATAGGGTGTGACAAGTGCCATGGTGAAAATGGTGAAGGTAAACTCATAGCGAGATACAAACATAAAGGTGTAGAAAAAAGTTTTCGTGGACCACGGATAAACAATAAAGATTATAGAGAGTTTTTCAACGCTCTTAATAAGCGTAATCGAGGAATGCCACGCTATTTTCTTACAACAAAAGAGATAGAAGCACTCTATTTGCACCTTCATAAAGATGAAGAAGAGAAGGGGAGAGCAGATGCTAACAAAACTACAACAGCTCTATGATGCAAAGGATTTAGAAGCACTTGATGCTTTAGCAGTACCAACATTTAGAGAGATAAATAGAAGTAACAGTTTTAAATCAGCCCTTATGCTCTCTGCAAATAACATCAAACATCTCTCAAAGATAGCTACTCTTGATGCAGAGTGCATCATACTTAATCTTGAAGATGGGGTAGCACAGGAGGAGAAGCCTTTTGCTCTAGTGTTGTGTGCTATTTTTTTAACACAGTTAAAAAAATGTGATAAGAAGCTTGTAGTTCGTGTAAATGCACTTGATAATGGTGGATATGAGGAGATAACCTATCTCAATCAGTTTATGCCTGACGCTATCCGCGTTCCAAAGATACGTAATGCAAAAGAGGTAAGAGATGTATTGGCTCTTTTACATGATGCAGTAGAGCTACACCTCTCCATTGAGACAGCAGAGTCGTGGCACAAACTCTCTACCCTTGGAGTTAGCCCAAGGGTAAAGGCCTTTTATTTTGGCATACTTGATCTTTTTGCTGATATGAAACTCCCACAGAGTCTTATAAACTTGGAAAATCCGACGATGCACTATATGCTCTCTCACTTTCTTATCACTACAAAAGCTATGGGCATTAAACCTGTCTCTTTTGTTTTTCAAGAGTTTAAAGATGAAGAGACTTTTATGCGCTGGTTAGAGCTAGAGAGGAGTATGGGGTACGATGCAAAAGGGTGTCTCTCTCCAAACCAAGTAAAACTTGTAAATAGAGTCTTTGTAGATAAAGAAGCAGAGATAAAAAGAGCTAAGGTTATTGTGAAGCTTTTTGAGATGCACCAAGAGGAGGGCATCACAGGTTTTGTAGATGAGGAGTATGGCTTTATTGATGAGCCTATTTATAAAGGTGCATTAGCACTTTTAAAAGAGTCCCCATCATAACAGTTGAAAAAACTATCTTCCAATAGCATTATCAAGATAAGCAATAGCAATAAAATAGCGGTAATAATCAATCACGAGTGCTGCTTTTGCATCGATGTATCCCTGTCTTGCCTGTTGCAGCTCTATGTAGTCTGAGAGTCCATGCTCATAGCGCTTGGAAGCTTGGTCAAACTTCTCTGAGGAGACCTGTACAAGACTCTGTGAAAGTTCTACTGAATCTTTACTTTTGTTGAGATTGAGATAGGCTCTTGTAGTCTCTTTTTTGATGCGTAACTTTGAGAGTGCTACAGCAGAAGAGGAGTTCTGTATCGCTATCTTTTTCTCCTGTTTTCGTGCAGTTGTGTTACCACCGTTGTAGAGGTTATAGTTGAGGTTGATGCTCGCTTGCCATTTGTCTTCAGGGAGTAAAAGAGCGAGGCTATTTACGGATTGCTTTGTATAATCAGCACTGACATAAAGAGAAGGATAATACTCAGCTTCTACACTTTTTATTTTAGCGCGTGATGCATCGAGTAGGGATTGTTGCTTTTTAATAATCGCTCTGTTTTTATAGGCATACTCTATAGAAGCACTTAAGTCTAAATCATACTGAGGAAGTGTCATAAAGAGATGCTTCAAATCTAACTCTTTTGAGTAGATGGTATAGTTTCGATGCACATCTGTAAAACCGACTACTGCATCAAGTGTAGCAAAGGCAAGCTCTACATCATACTCTGCTCTTTTTAAGTCTAGTTTTGATTGGATAAGTGTGACCTTTGCATCGCTCACATCTATCTTTGTACGGATCCCTGCTTCAAAATATTTTTCAGAGCGGTAGAGTTGTGCTTCGTTGAGTTTGACATTCTCTTTTTGCACAACCACAAGGGCAAGAGCGCTAAGAACATTGTAGTATGCCTCTTTTACATCTCTTTTTTTGTCACTTATATCTTGAAGGTTTTGCATCCTAAAAGAGCGTGAGTCATACTCAAGTCCATCTACTGTTGCACTTGTTTTACCAAAATCATAAAGAAGCTCTTTTGCAGAGAGTTGTCCTAAAAGTACGGTATCGTGAACCATATCTTTAGAGGGACTGAGAGTATTCTCCATACCAGCCTCTCCAGCGCTGCCAATTAAATCAACACTTGGAAGATAGTTTGCAAAAGCACTTCGTACACGACTCTTAGATGCATCATAGTTCGCTCTGCTTATGTGCATATCTGGAGAATTTTCTAAGGACTTTAGTATCAAGTCATCTACACTATAACGCTCTTGTGCATGAAGCGTGAGCGCGAGTGTAAGTGAGCCTACAATGGTAACTATTTTTTTCATCTATATGGACTCCCTTCTTTGTATCTCTTCTTCAACACTTACAAATTTTTCACGCATACTCTCTAGGAGTACATATAAAATAGGTACAAAAAGTGTTGAGATAAAAGTTGCCGCTATCATACCAAACATCAAAACAACCCCTATAGATTGTTGTGTAATCGCACCTGCACCCATTGCAAAAGCGAGTGGAAAGATACCAAACAAAAAGGAGAGAATAGTCATCATAATAGCACGAAAACGGAGTGTTCCCGCATTGATAGCTGCATCAATAATACTCACACCTTGCTCTCTTTGCTCTTTTGCAAACTCAACGATGAGGATGGCATTTTTAGCCGCAAGAGCGACGAGCAGAACAAGACCGACTTGCGCAAAAGTATTGAGTGGGATACCAAACCATTTTAGACCCGCTACAGCACCGGCAACAACCATCGGTACAGAGAGCAGAATCATAAGTGGAAGTATCCATGACTCATACTGTGCTGAGAGAACTAGGAAAACAACAAGCAATACAAAAACAACTACATATATCTGTGCATTTCCTGCGAGTTTCTCTTGGTAACTCATCCCTGACCACTCATAG
>JALWSY010000124.1 GCA_027083035.1 Sulfurimonas sp.
TGTAATCGATGAAAAAGGCTTTGCACAGATAATGAAGCGAAGTATGCAAGATGTGATTATTCACTTTTTTGAACTAGAACAAAATTTTGGAATACTGTGTAAAATAGAGGAAGTCTCTTTTGATCCGCCACTTCCAGATGGAATCAATGCAGAGTTTCGCCCTTTAACACTCTTCTTTTTAGCAGGTTATACTTTTGAGAGCGCTCGCATTGAAGATGGATATCTTATCTTTGAGGCTGGTTTTGGAGTAGATAATGTTGGAAGTGTTGTAAGTGTGCCACTACTGAGTATTATGCAAATAATAGTCGATGAGACACCTATTTTTATTAACCTTTCTGTTTACAAGGAGAGTAGTGAGCCTCTCTCCGCTGATTTAGAAGATGATGCAGGTGTGAAGAACTCTATGGCCTCTTTTTTAAATAATCCAGAAAACTCTAAATTTTTAAAAAAGAAATAATATTTTCTCTACACTTTGTGTAGAGAGAGAAGAAAGTTGACTACATTATCAACAAAGGCATCATGCTTTCTATCTTTAAGATAAGCGATATAAAAATTTCTGCTTATTTTGTGGTTTTTAAGCTTTGACTCATAGAGCAGTCCATGATCTAACTCTGATTTGATAACATGACGAGAGATAATCGAAACAAGAGGGCGCTCGGCATTTTTATCTGCATGAGTAATGGACTCTTTGATGGCTGTTGTACTTGCCAAAACCCCGATGACATTAAAGTTGTTACACTGCACACCCATTTCTTCAAAAACATCAGCAGTCAGTTTGCGTGTGTGAGACTCCTCATTTCTACATATCCAATCAAATCCTAAGAGATCTTCTGCTGAAAGGTTTTTTTTGAGCGGTTGGTTGGAGAAGACGACTAACTCATCCTCAACCCACTCTCTGTAGATAATGCCGTCTTTAAAGATTGGAGACTCAATGAGTGCGACATCTATCTTCTTATCTTCAAGTTGCTCTATAATGTTTGCAGAGATATCCACATTCATAAAGACTTCATTATCTATGCGTTTTTTGATTTCACCGAGATAGCTTGGAAGGACATAGTTTCCAATAGAGAATGAAGAACCCATAACAAAGGTAAACTCTTTGTTGATGATTTTCATAAGCTCTTTTTCACTATTTTGAATCGCTTTTTCTAAACGAAGTGCAATTCTATAAAGATCTTCACCCTCTTTTGTAAGGACAATACCATTCTTTTTTCTATCGACTATTTTTGTGTCTAAATAATCTTCAATAAACTTTATTTGTTGTGTTACGGCAGGCTGAGAGATGCCTAGTTTCGCTGATGCTTTAGAGAAACTCTTCTCTTTTATAACCATCAAAAAAGTTTGAAGTTTTGCAAAATCTTTTAACATAATAATTCCTATAAGTATTAGTAATAACGAAATTATAACTCAGAATTATAATTAATGCAACTATTTCGTAATAATTTATAAAATTTAGATATAATAGAACCTATAATCCCTAGGGATAATCAAAGTTTTGTGGTAATTATGGAAAAAATATTTAACAGACTCAATGAGTCTCAGTCACGCGCAGTAAAACAGACAGAGGGTCCTGTTCTTATCTTAGCAGGAGCAGGAAGTGGCAAAACGACGACTATAGTCTCTCGTTTGGCATATTTGATAGAGGTTGTGGGTATTCCTGCATCAAATACACTTACCTTAACCTTTACAAATAAAGCAGCCAAAGAGATGCAAGAGCGTTCTTTAGCAATGATAGAGAATATCTCACACCCACCACTCTTGTGTACTTTTCATAAGTTTGGTTTGCTCTTTTTAAAGTTTAACATTCACCTCTTGGGGCGTAAAAATAACTTTGTTGTTATTGATACAGATGATAAAAAACGTATCATTAAAAAAATAAATTCTGAACTTCCTACACCACTCATAGCAAGTGAGATATCGCGTTACAAAAATTCACTCCTCTCGCCTGATGATGCATACAAACAGGCAGAACTCTTTAACTATAAGCAAATTGCCGAGGTCTATAGAAAATATGAGGCGTACCTTTTAGAGAATAATCTACTTGATTTTGATGACTTGATAGCGCTAACCTATAAACTTTTAGATGAAAATCCTGCTCTAGCAGAGGTGACTTCCAATAAGTATCAGTATATTATGATTGATGAGTACCAAGATACAAATGAACTCCAACTCAAACTTATCCAAAAACTCTGCACTACACATAAAAATATCTGTGTTGTAGGGGATGATGATCAGAGTATTTATGGGTGGCGCGGTGCGCATATTCGTAACATAATAGAGTTTGATCAAGATTTTTCTGGGGCGAGTGTTTTTAAACTTGAAGAGAATTACCGTTCTCGTGAGCCTATTTTAAAAGTTGCTAATGCTCTTATCGAGCATAATCGTTCTCGTTTAGGTAAACGACTTATCTCGACAAGAGGGAGTGGAGAGGATGTTGTTGTACTCAATTCAAATGATGAGAATGAAGAGGCAAGAAACATAGCACAAAAAATAAATAAACTCTTAGAGTCTGGTGTGAGTGCTAAAGAGATAGCTGTTTTATACAGAGTAAATGTACTCTCTCGCTCTATAGAGGAGGGTCTCAACCGTGCAGGTATAGCCTATAAACTTGTAGGTGGCCTGCGCTTCTATGATCGTGCAGAGATTAAAGATCTTATCTCATACATACGCGTCATTACAAATAATCATGATGACTTTTCGCTCAAACGCATCATCAACAAACCAAAACGCGGACTTGGAAAAGCGAGTGTAGATAAGATAGAACTTGCAGCACATACAAACGGAACATCCATTTATGAGTACTTAAAGAGTGTGGATAGAGCAGAACTTGAAGCGTTGGTGAAGAAGAAAAATAGTGCAACACTCAAGCAGTTTGTGGAGGATATAGATAGAGTAGCAGAAGTGGCAAAAAATGCAACGTATGAGTTTATAGATGTACTAGAGGATACTTTTCATCTCAAGGATATCTACAAAGGAATGCAAGATGAAGAGGATCGTAAGCTCAATATGGATGAGTTCTATGGACTTTTTCGTGATTTTGTGAAAAACTCTCCTGAAGCTTCTTTAGATGAGTTTCTCAATGAACTTACACTCCAGAGTGAGCAAGATCAGGTAGAGGGAGAGTCTATCTATATGATGAGTATTCATGCATCAAAGGGTTTAGAGTTTGCGCATGTCTTTATTATAGGTATGGAAGAGGGCTTTTTACCACTTGTGGGTGATGGAAGTGATTTGGAAGAGGAGCGTCGTTTAGGGTATGTCTCTATGACACGAGCTAAAGATACACTCACTCTCTCTCATGCAGGTAGCCGTTTTTATAAAGGACGCAGAAGTGATTTGCAAAAGAGTCGTTTTTTTAATGAAGCGGGACTCTGTGAAGGTTCACTTATAGTTGAGAAAAATACAGCCTTTAAAAAGGGTGATTTGGTACGCCACAAGATTTTTGGTACAGGTCGTGTGAATGGAGTAAGCAAAGCGGGGAGAGAGTTTAAACTCAAGATTAACTTTGCAGGAACTCACAAGGAGATTCTTGCATCATTTGTAGAGAGATTATGAACCGTCTCTTTGTCGCTTATAAACCAAGTGGTATCGGCTCAAATAAATTTCTCTACACACTCAAAGAAAAGTATAATGATAAAAAAGCAGGTTTTTCAGGAACGCTGGATCCTTTTGCGAAGGGTGTTTTACTTGTAGGTTTCGGGAGTTATACAAAGCTTTTTCGATTTTTAAACAAGACACCAAAAACATACCGTGCAACGCTCTGGCTGGGTGCCAAGAGTGACTCTTTAGATAGTGATATGATTGAGAGTGTTGCAATAGTAGATGCTTTTTCTGAAGAGCGAGTTGAAGAGATAGTAAAGTCGCTAGAGGGGGAACTGGAGTATGAGCCGCCCATCTTCTCTGCCAAGAGGATTAATGGGGAGCGTGCTTATGATTTAGCGCGTAGAGGTGAGGCTTTTACGCTTAACACAATACACTCTACAATCTATGAGACAAAATTGATTCACTATGCACACCCTTTTGTGACCTTTGAAGCGACAGTAAGCGAGGG
>JALWSY010000125.1 GCA_027083035.1 Sulfurimonas sp.
GACAGAGATAGAAGAACGCAGACTCTCCTACTTTTATAAAGATCGATTAACAAACCTTTTCCTCAAGGAGTATATGGAGCTTATTTTGAGGTACTACATCAAGTCTAAGAGTCTCTATATGTATGAGATAAAGTTGCATCATTTTGGTGAGTTAAACAGGAGAGATGGCTGGAGTAGAGGTGATGCATTTTTAGTAGAGTTTGCCTCTTTTTTAAAAAATCTTTATGAGGGAAGTGTTGTTTTTCGCATAGAGGGAGATGACTTTTTACTCTTAAGTGAAGTCAAAAGAGAGGATATCTCAGAGCGTCTTTTAGAGTGTGAACTCTTTAAGGACACTCCAGTAGAGTTTACTATAGATGAGAAGTATGTAGAGGATAAACAATCACTAATAGTTCGCTAAGTGATAGTAAACATTGTACCTGATAAGTGTCTTCTCTTTTGGTCGTGGATAACGACTGTATGCGTACTCTATGGTCTCTTTTGTCGTGTCATCTAAGATATAATACCCACTCTTTGATAAAAATCTAAAGTCACTCATATCCCCGTTTGGATGTAGATAGAACTCTATAACATTGCTACGATTTACATTGAGATCGCGAGAGATATTTACTCGTGCTACGCGTGTGAGTACCTGTTGCGTGATACGACGCATAATCTCTTGGTTGTCGATGATATACTGCTGCTGTCCGGGAGTGAGTTTTCCAAACTCCTCACCATAAAGCTCCTTGATATTTTGACTAATAGCACTCCCTTTTTCACTCTGCTTTGTTTCGCTTTTACTCTCTTGTGCTGATTTGTCTTCAAACATCCACGCTAAAGGATCTGACTCTTTTTTTACTGTTTTTGTTTTGTTTACATCCTTTTTTTTCTTCTCTATAAGAGGAATGTAGGGCTTTTGTGGCGGTAGTGGTGCAACCTTTGGTTTGGGTTGTTTTGGTGGCTCTTTTTTGCTCTTGGGTTTGTTAAGTTTTGGTTTTATTTTAGGCTTTTTTGGTTCATATTTTATGGGTTGTTTTGATTGTTTGACTATTTTTTTAAGCTGTCTTCCTTTTGGCATAGGGGGTGCTATCTTTTGTGGTTTTGGCTTTTTTTTGTTAAGACCTGACTCTTTATATTTTTTAGGAAGCTCTTTGAGAGAGATTTTGATTTTTTGCTCTTCTTGCTCTTTTTTTGGCTCTATCTCCCCCACGGCAGAACCGAGTATCCAAAAGAGAAGCAGTAAAAGGATATGGATAAGAAGGGCGACAAAGAGTGCAAAAGTAGATCTATTCAAAAACATCCAATATATTTAATTTGAGTGATTATACCAAATCAATATTAATGCACATCTAGTAATGAATTATCAAAGGTTTTGGAGTGAGATTTTTCAAAAATTAATATGAATAGTAGTATAATTCTCTCTAGTTAAATATGGAGAATTATATGGTTACTTATGCTAAAGATGAAATGGTTGGTATAACTGAATTGGGTAAATCACTTGGAAGTTATCTTGATAAAGTAACTTCAAATATGTTTCATAAAATAGCTATTATCCGAAGAAATAAACCCGAAGCAGTTATAATTCCTATTGAAGAGTATGAATTACTACAAAGTGTATATGACAGATTAGAACAAAAAGAGATTGAAGCACTATTATCCTCAATGAGTGCAGAAGATAAAGAAGTTTCAAAATCTAAAACTATTAACTTCGATTTGTAGTAATGACAAAAGATATTACACTTACATATCTCAAGAGTGCTACAAAATTTCTTGATAAGAATAAGTCCATTTTAACCGAGGAGCAGGTCGATGCACTTGTTATAAAGTTTATAAAGAAAAAGATTTATAATATTGATTTGAACATTGACTATAAACAGATGAGTGGTAGTATCTCTAATGTGTATAGAATTCGAAAAGGAAATATTCGTATCATTGTCACTCTTCAGGATAATGAAATTATTATAGAAGCAATAATTAATGATATAGGTTTTAGAGGAGATATCTACAAGGGGTAGATTAAATTTATTCTATCGTATATTTGACCACATCAATTCCTATTATATTGCATTTTGAAAGAATTTTGTGTTAAAGAAAGTTGGCTATAATATGAAAAAATATGTATAAGGTACAAAATGAATACAGAAGCATCAAGTAAAGCATTTCAAGAGGCACAGAGTCTGATTCCCGGTGGAGTGAACTCCCCTGTTCGAGCATTTAAGAGTGTTGGTGGAACGCCTCTGTTTATAGCAGAGGGTGAGGGTGGTTACCTCAAAGATATCGATGGAAACAGGTATGTTGACTTTGTACAGTCATGGGGACCGCTTATCTTTGGACATAGAGATGAGTCTATTGAGGCTGCGGTTATTGAAGCAGTAAAACATGGGCTAAGTTTTGGAGCGCCGACTGAGGCTGAGAGTGAGTTGGCAAAGCTTGTTATCTCCTTTTTTGATTCTATTGAGAAGGTACGGTTTGTCTCTTCTGGAACAGAGGCGGTAATGAGTGCTATCCGTTTAGCACGTGGATATACAAACCGTGACGATATCGTAAAATTTACCGGGTGTTACCATGGACACTCTGATGCCCTTCTTGTTGAAGCGGGAAGTGGTGCCGCTACCTTTGGCAATCCAAGCTCACCGGGTGTTCCTGCGGACTTTACAAAGCACACGCTCTTAGCGGAGTACAACAACATAGAGTCTGTAAAGAAGTGTTTTGAAGACTCCACTGATATCGCTTGTGTTATCATCGAGCCAATAGCTGGAAATATGGGACTTGTTCCGGCAGATAAGGAGTTTTTACATGAACTACGCCAACTCTGTGATGCAAATGGTACGCTACTTATCTTTGATGAAGTAATGAGTGGATTTCGTGGAAGTGTAAATGGTGCGGAGTCTATTACTGGAGTGACACCTGATTTGGTTACGCTGGGAAAAGTTATTGGTGGAGGTATGCCTGTGGGTGCTTTTGGTGGAAGAGGGGAGATTATGTCTAAGCTCTCTCCTGAGGGACCTGTTTATCAAGCAGGAACACTCAGCGGAAATCCTGTAGCAATGGCAGCAGGACTGGCAGCTTTGCGTAAACTCAAGCAAAATGCAAGAGTTATCGCTGTTTTAGAGGAGCGTGCAAAGACTTTAGTAGCGGGGATGCAGAGAGTCGCCGCAGAAAATGGCATAGTGATGCAGACAGATGTAAGGGGTTCTATGTTTGGTTTCTTTTTTAATGAGAAGCCGGTCAAGAACTTCGCAGATGCAGCTGCGAGTGATGCAGAACTCTTTGCAAAGTTTCATGCAGGTATGTTAAATGAAGGTTTTTACTTCGCTTGTTCACTCTACGAGACAGGTTTTATCTCTACAGCCACTACAGATGCAATGGTAGAGGAGACTATAGAGGCAGCAGCAAGGGTCTTTAAAGCGATACAAAATGGATAACAATACAGATGATGCAAGACTCAATGTAGAGAAGCGGGAGCAAAAAGAGGCAGAGCATACGCCACGAGTAAAGCCAATCATCGAGGCAGCAGATAGTCTCTCTCTTGGCATCTCCATGGTTGTGGCTGTCGCTATGGGTGTTGGTATCGGTTGGGTACTCAAAAGTATTAGCGGTGCGGGATGGAGTTTTTGGGTTGGTGTGCTTATTGGGGTGGCTGCAGCTATCTTAAATGTCTATAAAGCCTACGAAAAACAGTATAAAGAGTATGAAGATTTAGCAAAAGAGCCTCGCTATGCTATTAAAAAGCAGTTAGATGATGATGAAGATGATGAGGATTATGGTGAAAAGAGTTATTAGCCTCTTAGTAGGTGTTGAAATAGTTATCTTTGCCTCCTATTTTATCTCTGGAGTAGCTTTTGCAAATATTCAAGTAGCTTTTTTAAGTGCTTTTTTTGTTATAGTAGGTGCATCATACGCTTATAAAAAGATGGTAGGTGCAAAAATTGAGCGTGGTGAGTATGAAGAACAAAGAGATCTCTTAGATACGATAGAGGATAGATACGAACTCTATGATGAGAGTGAAATAAATGATGCCCCTGCCGAGGAACTCAATCTCAAAGAGATAGTAAAAGAGGAGAAGGCAAAGATAAAAACCTTTAGCCTCAGCAGTATGAAGCATGGTACAAAAGGGAGTCTCTCTCCTTATCGCCTAGTGCCTTATGTACTGCTTATTTTAGGGTTTATCGCTCTTGAGAACAACCATATTTTATCTCTTTGGTACTATCTGCCATCACTTTTTGTAGGTATTGTTGTGGGTGCTATGGTTGCTAAGGAGTTTAATCTAAAGTAATCATAGGGATGTTGATAGTGAGTGCTTTACTTGTTTCCACATAAAAGTTATTACTCTCGGCAAGAGCTTTAAGTTCTCTTACTTTTTGTGCATCCATCGTTTCTGCTGAGATAGAGATGGAAAAGATACTGTACTTCTTCTCTTCAAATATAATATGTTCACCTATCCTGTAAAAAACTTTTGTATTTATACGCTCGTTATCTTGAAGAGACTCGTACATCTTGTTGAGAACTTTTATAAGTTTGTTTGAGTTGACAATGACCTCTGGAATAGTGGGGTCATAAGATTTTGTGTATTTTATGTTAGAGTTTATGGAGTTTGTAGATATACATAAATCGACAATAGTGAAGATGTTGGTAAGTTCTCCCTCAGGTCTTTTTGTGTTGAGTTTTAAAGAGGGGGCTTGATAGAGTTTGATGCCTATTTGCTCCTCATCTTCATACCCTACAGTAAGACCAAAAAACTTATAGCGTCCATACTCAAGCTCTATAAAAGTTGTTTTAAATCCAAAGTTTATACTCGCGTATGTTTTTGCCAAATCAAAAAGGGTAGTAGGGTTTACAGAGCCAAGAAGAAATTGAGCTTCAGCATTAACAGAGATGATTTTTCCTTCACTGTTAAAGAGGATAAAAGGGTTATAATCATACTCTATCCATTGCTGCTCAAAAGTCATCTTTTACTCTTCTATGTAGTTCTTCAGACGACGACCCACTTTAGGGTGTTTTAGCTTTTTGATAGCACTTGACTCTATCTGACGCACACGCTCACGCGTTACACTTAGCTCTTTACCAATCTCTTCTAGTGTTCTGTCACTCTCATCATCCATAATTCCAAAACGGAGTTTTATAACTGCTTTTTCACGCTCATTAAGCTGATCGAGTACAGTCTCTATCTGAATACGCAGGTCATCTTTTAAAATTGCATCAGCAGGTGAAAGTGATGTTTTATCTTCGATAAAGTCACCGAAACGACCATCATCTTCACTTCCAATAGGGGCTTCAAGGGAGATAGGCTCTTTTGTTATCTTGATAACATTTTTGACCTTCTCAACTGATAGACCCACTTCCTCTGCGATTGTATCAACATCCGGTTCTTTGCCATTCTCTTGAAGGTGTTTACGCATAATCTTGTTAATGCGGTTGATGGTCTCAATCATATGAATAGGAATACGAATCGTTCTTGCCTGATCTGCGATGGCACGAGAGATGGCTTGACGAATCCACCAAGTTGCATAAGTAGAGAACTTATACCCTTTTTGATACTCAAACTTGTCAACTGCTTTCATAAGACCGATGTTACCCTCTTGGATAAGGTCAAGGAAAGGGAGTCCACGGTTTGTATATCTTTTTGCGATAGAGACAACAAGACGGAGGTTTGACTTTGCCATCTTTGTCTTAGATATCTCAGAGATATTTTTACCGCGCTTTATCTGCTCTAAGATATCTGCAAGTTTTTCAGGTTCCATATCAAAAGAGTTTTTAGAAGCCTCTTTTGTCTGTACAAGCTTTTTAATCTCCATATAGGTAGAGACCATTGTCGCTTCAGGGACCATATTTGCTATATCTTCTTTTGTTAAGTCTTGAATCTTTTCAACGAGAACTTTGTGGTTTGCTTTAAGTGTAGCGTTGAAAAGAGGAAGCTTATACTCTAAACGCTTGAGTTCTTTATCGTATCCCTCATCACTTTTAAGTGCTGTCTCCATAGCTTTTACAAGCTCATTAATGAGTTTTGAAGTTGGTCCAAGGTCAAGAAGTTTCTCTTTAAGAACACTCTTTTTATATGTTACATTTAAAAAGTAGTGTACAACCTCTTCTGTAAGCTCATCGAGATTTTCTGGTGCTTTTTCTGTCAGCTTTACCCAATCTTTTTTTGCTTTCTCTAAGGCTTTAAAGCTTGTTGATACCTTCTCCACTCTTGACTTGTCTTTTGCAGTGAGTGTTTTCTCTGCACTCTCTTCATCCGCTCCATCACCTGCATCATCAGAGTCCTCTTTTTCATCTTCAAAAGATTTAAAAAGTTCTTTAACGCGTCTTTCACGGTTTATAAGCGGTTCTTTATAGTCTAAGATAAAGTCGATAAGATAGGGTACGGAACAGATTGCATCGATGATGATGCTCTCTCCTTGTTCAATCTTTTTAGATATCTCTATCTCTTCTTCTTTTGTAAGGAGTGGAATCTGACCCATCTCACGCAAGTACATTCGCACCGGAGAGTCAGAGCGTGACCACTCAAGGAGTTCATGCTCTTTGAGTATGTCAAATTGATCGCTTTGGTTATTTTCAAGCATCTTACGCTGTGCGCTTCTGCGTGCTTCAGCCTCTTGGTCGTTGAGTTTTTTCGCATGTTCACTTGCAGTATAGATGCATTTTTTATGCTTGTTAAGAAGTTTTAAAACATTTTTTGCTTGTGCTGCTGTAGGTTGTTTTTCAAAAATTTCTATAAGGGATTCGTAAGTTACGCACTCATTACCCTTATGGTCTTCAAAAAAGGCCTCTATAGCCCTGTTGAGTTCTTTCGCTGTCATAGTGGGAGGATGCTCCATGGAGTTAAGGTTTTTAAAAGGTGGATTATACCCAAATTTTATTAATAAAAGATTAAAAATAGAAATTTAAAAATTTGGAACACTCATTGCTAGTGTTATAAAAATAGTATGAAAAAGGGTTATTATGCAAACAGGTTATTATGCATCAGCAGCTGGTATGGTTACACAGTTTAACAGACTAAACACCATTGCGAATAATCTTGCAAATGTAAATACTGCAGGTTTTAAAGAGGATGACCTTATTGTTGGTGATTTTATGCGTGTTTATCAAGAGAAGCGAGATGAGCTTGATAATGCTAACAATACAAAAGAGGCTGCCGCTTTTATTAACAGAACGATGACAAGAGCGCCACAGGTGGTCGATAGCTATACAAACTTTGCAACAGGGACGATGCAAAAAACAAATAACCCTCTTGATTTTTCCTTAACACGGGAGGGACTCTTCTTTGCAGTAAAGACACCACAGGGTGTAAGACTTACTAGAGATGGTAGCTTTACGCGAAACGATGAGGGTGTTCTTGTGACAAAGCAGGGGTATGAAGTGCTGGGTGATGATTATATGAACTCAGGTGATGGCAAGATAAGCTTTGCTACGCAAGATAGCGTCATATCAGTAGATAAAAATGGTCAGATTTATACAAATGTACCCAATAGTGCAAGTCTAACACCAAATAAAAAACTCTTTATAGCACAACCTGAAGATCTCTCTTTGCTTAAAAAAGAGGGGGATAATCTTTATGCTTTTAAAGATATAAAAGAGATAAATGTTATTCAAGAGAGTGGTGCCGTGAGTCAGGGATTTGTTGAGAAGAGTAATGTTAATGCAGTAAAGATGATGACTGAACTTATTGAGACGAACCGTTTAGTTGGGATGTACCAAAAAGCGATGAGTACACAGATGGATGATATGAACAGAGACGCAATTGAAAAACTTGCGAAGAAAGCTTAGGTAAAAGGAGACAATAACCAATGATGCAATCACTTTATACTGCCTCAACAGGAATGTTGGGAATGCAGACACAGATAGATACAACAGCTAATAATATTGCCAATGTTAATACTATCGGATTTAAGAAGAGTCGTGCGGAGTTTTCAGACTTGATGTATCAGGTTATGGAGTATGCGGGAACAGCAACAAGTGATGTAACAAAGAGTCCTACAGGTGTTGAAGTAGGTCTTGGTGTGCGTTCAACCGCTATCAATAAAATTTTTGCAGAGGGTGCTTTAAAACAGACAGATAATCAGCTTGATATCGCCATTACTGGGCGTGGATTTTTTAAGCTTGAGCTTCCTGATGGTACTGAGGTTTACTCAAGAAATGGTGCTTTTAAGGTGGATGAGAATGGAAGTATGGTCAATGCTGATGGGTATAAACTCATCCCTGAGATAGTTGTGCCGCCTGATGCGACAAATATCAGCATCGGTACAGATGGAACAGTCACAGTTGTACAGCCGGGGCAAACACAGGCTACACAGATAGGTCAAATAACAGCAACAAACTTTATAAATCCGGCAGGTCTGCACTCTTTAGGAGATAACCTCTACATTGAGACAGACAGCTCAGGACAGCCAGTTGAGGGTACACCGGGGGTTGATGGTTTAGGAACACTCAGACAGGGATTTGTTGAACAGAGTAATGTTGAACTTGTTGTTGAACTTACCGATCTTATTACTGGTCAGCGTGCCTATGACTCTAACTCAAAAGTAATCACAACAAGTGATGAAATGCTACAGACTACAAATAATCTTAAACGATAATAACCTCATAAAATAGGCTTGATACTTATTAATATCAAGCTGTTTTTACAGATATCTTTTTCACTTTTATACAATACAAATAGCATTTTAGCTATAATCACAAAATTATTTTACAAATATATAGGAATTTATAATGCAAAAAGCAAATATAAATGGTAAAGTTTGGACTTTCGGTAAAGATATAGATACAGACTTAATCATCGCAGCACGATACTTAAATACTTCAGTTCCAGAGGAACTTGCAAAGCATGTTATGGAAGATGCAGATCCAGAGTTTGTAAAGAAGATGACTCCGGGTGATATCATCGTAGCAGATGAGAACTTTGGTTGTGGAAGTAGTCGTGAACACGCACCAATAGCACTTAAAGCAGCCGGTGTAGCTGCAGTAATCGCTCCAACATTTGCACGAATATTTTATAGAAATGCTTTTAATATGGGGCTTCCTATATTTGAACTCAAAGAGGCAAATGAGATAAAAGAGGGCGATACAGTAACTATAGATATGAATGCGGGGACTATTACGAACAATACAACAGGAAAAAGCTATAACTTCACGCCTATTCCTGAGTTTATGCAAGAGTTAATCGATGCAGGTGGACTTATGAACTTCGCTGCAAATGAAATAGAAGGAAAATAGATGAAAAACTATAAAATTACACTTATTAAAGGTGATGGGATTGGTCCAGAGATTATTGATGAGGCTGTAAAAGTTTTAGATGCAGTTGCATCATTGTGTGATTTTCATTTTAATTATGACGAAGCGCTTATGGGTGGTGTTGCTTATGATATCACAGGTGACCCTCTTCCTCAAGAGACTATTACAAAATCGCTCCAATCTGATGCTGTCCTTTTTGGGGCTATCGGTGGACCAAAGTGGGATGATCTTCCTCGCGAGAAGAGACCAGAGAGTGGACTACTTCGATTTAGAAAAGAGCTAGGTGTCTATGCTAACCTTCGCCCCGCAGTTGTGTATGATGAGCTTATTAATGCATCATCACTGAAGCCTGAGATTATCAAGGGTGTGGATATTATGGTTGTGCGTGAGTTAATAGGTGGCATCTACTTTGGTGAGCCTAAGGGGCGTACAGATGAGAAGGGGTGGAATACTATGGTATATACTCGTGATGAGATTGTACGCATTGCTCACCAAGCCTTCAGAATCGCACAAAAAAGAGATAAAAGAGTTTGCTCTATAGATAAAGCAAATGTTCTTGATGTTTCTCAACTCTGGAGAGATGTTGTTACTGAGGTGAGTGCTGAGTATCCAGATGTAGAACTTACTCATATGTATGTTGATAATGCAGCTATGCAACTTGTACTCAACCCAAAACAGTTTGATGTTATGCTTACTGGAAACATCTTTGGAGATATCTTAAGTGATGAGGCTTCAATGCTGTGTGGTTCTATTGGTCTTTTACCATCTGCATCAGTAGGTGAGAAGATAGGTGTTTATGAGCCTATCCACGGTTCTGCTCCAGATATCGCTGGTCAAGGTATCGCAAATCCTATCGCTACTATTGCAAGTGCTTCAATGATGCTCAGATATGCACTCGGTGAAGTTGAAGCAGCTGATAAAGTAGATGCTGCTATTAAAAAGACACTTAGCGAAGGGTATAGAACAGGTGATTTGGCACAGTTTGATGCCAAAGAGGTTTGTTCTACAAGTGAGATAGGCTCTATTATCGCTAATTATATCGAGAAGTAGATATAAGCATAGTATGAAGACATTAACTCTAGCAAATATTTATGAGTTGCAAGGTCTCAAAGAGGAGGCTCTTGATATCTATAAAGAGGTTCTGAAAAATGATCCAGATAACTCTGATGCAAAGATTGCTATTAGAAGATTGTCGGGAATGAGAAAGAAATTTTTAAAAGTAAATCAAGAGATGAAAGATTTCTTTTTAAAAATGGAGACTGAGGTAGAGTTTAATGAGTTTGAAAGGTGGTTGTTAAAAGCATGGAATTAAAAGATGTAATACTCTCAACACTTGCAGAGATGGAAGAGGGGAGTGAAGTTGAAGAGAGTGTGAAGCAAGAGCAATTTTTTCAACCTACTACAGAACCCACAAAAGAGATAGAGAGAGGTAGTGAGGTTTCAAAAGAGAGTGATTTTGAGAGTGAGCTTCTCTATTTGAAGTCCATTAGGGAGCGACTTTTGGTTCTTTTTGAAGGGTTTCAAGCACCAAATAATGCCAATATAGAAGCAAAAGTAGATATGACTCTTAACTTTTTAGAATACACTCTTGCAACCATAGACTCTCGAGTCCAGAAGTTAGAAAAAGGAGCTTCTTAGTGAATCAGTACAGGGTACTCATAGACGCAAATGACCAAAAAGGTTTGGTACATACAGTCTCAAGCATATTTTATAATCATGATTTAAATATCCTCTCTAACAATGAGTTTGTTGATAAGGAGAGCAATAAGTTTTTCATGCGCTCATTGGTAGAGGGGGCTATAAACAAAAAAGAACTCACCGAGTCAATAGAGTCTGTCTTACCTAAGGGTGCGAGTGTAAAGGTGATAGAGCCTAAGAAAAAGAATATTATTATTATGGCTACTAAAGAGTTACACGCGTTAGGAGATATTCTTATTCGACATGAATCGGGTGAGCTTGATGCAAATATTTTAGCTGTTATCTCCAACTATGATGCACTAGAATCTATAGTGAGTAAGTTTGGTATTCCATACATTACTGTCTCTCATGTAGATTTAGAGAGAGAGGAGCATGAGCGAAAGATTATCGATGCTATAAACGCTTTTAATGATGTGGATTATATTGTTCTTGCAAAATATATGCGTATATTGACACCACATTTTGTGGAGGCTTTTGAAGATAAGATTATAAATATTCACCACTCTTTCTTACCCGCTTTTATAGGAGCAAATCCTTATAAACAAGCACATGAGCGAGGTGTGAAGATTATTGGAGCGACAGCTCACTTTGTCAATAATAACCTAGATGAGGGACCAATCATCGCGCAAGAGGTTATCCATGTAAATCACACCTATGGCTGGAGAGATATGCAGCGCTCCGGAAGAGATGTTGAGAAAGTAGTCCTCTCTCGCGCTCTTAAACTTGCACTAGAAGACAGAATTTTTGTTTATAACAATAAAACAGTCATCTTTTAAGAGGGAAGTATCGTGGCATTTAACTTAGTTCTCGTGCATCCTCAAATCCCAAACAATACAGGGGCGATAGGTCGTTTATGTGTCAATGCTGGTGCTTCTTTGCATCTTATTAAACCCATTGGATTTGATATTGATGAAAAAGCAGTAAGACGTGCAGGACTTGACTATTGGGATAAGTTAGATTTACATGTATGGGAGTCTCTGGATGATTTTTTTGCAAACAATGAGATTAAAGATAACGCTCACTTTGCTACCACAAAAACAAAAAGACCCTACTTTGAGAGCCATTTTAAAGAGGGTGATTTTATCTTTTTTGGGAGTGAAACAGCTGGTATTCCAGAAGATATATTAGAGAGATACAAAGAGAAAAATATAACCATTCCTATGACAAAAGATGGTAGAAGCCTTAATCTCGCCATCAGTACAGGAATAGTTCTCTATGATGCAATCCGTCAAAACTTTGACACATTTGAGAGAGGATAAAGATGAACAGCTATGTTGATGCTCTCATGCTTATTCTCTTTGTCCTCTTTATGGTCTTTATCTTTGGGGGCTACCATAAAAATAAATCTGCTCAAAGAGAGCTAGGTGAAAAAAAGAGTGACAAAAAAGAGAACTAAAAGATTCTGTTTGCCCACATCTCTATTTTTGACTCGAACTTCTCAAAGAGTGTTTCTGCATTTTGGATAATAATAGACATAATCAATCCTTTTTCTATAATATGTTCTAATTTTAGTTCATTTTGTAATAAAATATAAAATATATTGCAAAATGCAATGAAAACTTTGACTTTTTACATAATTTACCTTATAATTTGACAGATTTGAAATTAGGGCACCTCTAAAAACCCTAGTAACTCTCAGAGGGAAGAAAAAAAGATGAGATTGTGTAAAACCTTTTTCTTAGCGTAGCCATAGCTACGGTGAGCAAAAGTTTTATGCAAGGTCGCTTTTTTTATCCCTCCCTTTGGGCTTTACAGAGGAGTCCACACTCAGCGTTATCCTTTCTTGCCTTAGCTATGGCTAGGGCTTCAAAAGGCTGCCTTGAATGTGAACTCCTCTGAAAAGCTGAGAGTCACTAGGGTTTTTAGAGGTGCCCATAAGGGGATGTGATGAATAGCTTTGTTGATATAGTAGAAGAGATAAAAAATATAGTCTCAAGTGATTTTGCACCAAAGAAAGTCTTTGATAAGGATGTTGCAGAGGTGCTTGGTATCTCTCAGATGAATTTTGCAACGATGAAGAAGAGAAATAAGATTCCTTTTACTGAGTTGTTAGATTTTTGTGCAAAGAAGAGCATTAGTATTAACTGGTTGCTTTATGGGCAGTCACCAGAGTCTTTGGTGGAAGCAACAAACAAATATTACATGGTAAAATACTTTAGTGATATTAGTGCAAGTGCGGGTGGTGGTAGTGAGAGTGAGTTTGAAGAGATAGAGGAGTTAGAGATTCCTGAACAGTTTGTATTTATGCTTGGTGGTGAGAGAGAGCTGAAAAATATTGAAGCTATTAATGTCTCCGGTGACTCAATGGAACCGACTTTTAGTTATAATGATATAGTATTTATTAACCGAAGCAAAACTGACTTAAATCGTGGTGGTATCTTTACTATTAGAACAGAGGCAGGGCTTTTTATTAAAAGAATTCAGAAGCGTATAGATGGGAAGATAGATGTTATAAGTGATAACTCTGTTTACTCCACGCAGACACTCGAGCCTCAGCAAATTGAGGTTATTGGAAGGGTTGTAAGTCGTTTTGGTGATGTAGATTAAAGGAGAGTTTTTGCGCTATTTAGCTCTAGTTACCGTTGTTATACTTCTGAGTTCATGTGCATCAAAAAAGCCTGTAGTAGTGCAAAAACAGCTAGAGGTTATAGCTGACTTAAAAAAATATCCTCAAGATGTCAGCAGTTATACAAAAAGCATAGAGAGTAATAGCACTTTTTCCCAAAGTGAGTATGAGCGTAACTACTTTAGAGTTTGGAATGAAAAAGTTCCAAGCATCTCTGTAGAGGATGCAAAGTGGGCGCA
Source organism: Sulfurimonas sp. (assembly GCA_027083035.1). Taxonomy (GTDB): domain Bacteria; phylum Campylobacterota; class Campylobacteria; order Campylobacterales; family Sulfurimonadaceae; genus Sulfurimonas. Next base: position 13,714 of record JALWSY010000125.1, read on the forward strand.
TATACGGTTTCATGCAGCAAATAGTTATGGAGAAAATCTCCAGCCGATTAATCAGCGTTTTTTTGATGCAATGCTTAAAAATGCCAACTTTGAAGATTTCGCCACGCTCAATAAAAAAGCACTCTCTTTGCATCTTCTTAACTTAAGAGCTATGCCAACAGATCGACCACTTCTATTAGACCCAAAAAAAGCCGGAGAGGGGTATCCTTTTGATTATTTACAAAATTCTACTGTAGCGCCAAACAAGCCACTCCTGCTTTCTCACTACTCAAAAGATGGTGCATGGGCATTTGTAGAGACAAGTTTTACTTATGGATGGGTAAAGAGTAGTGAGATTGTAATTTTAAAAGATATCTATGCTACTGTGTGGCAAAGGGCGAAGCAGATAGTTCTGACAAAAGAGGGCGAAGGTATCTACTCTAAAGAGGGAGTATTTCTCTTTCAATCGAGAGTTGGAATGATGTTGCCACTTATAAGTGAAGATGCTAAGAGCTATAAAGTGCTTACAATTTCCAAACTTAAGTATCAAAAACCACTCTACGAAGTCTCAACAATATCAAAAGAGATAGCGCATAATGGTACAATAGCTTTTAATAGAGAAAATATAAACCGTATAATTACCGAAGTCTCCAAAACAAACTATGGCTGGGGTGGACTCTATGGGCAGAGAGATTGCTCATCTACACTTAGGGACTTCTTTGCGCCTTTTGGAGTTTGGCTTCCTAGAAACTCATCTAAACAAGCAGCTTCAGGAGAGGTGATTTCTCTTGAAGGACTAAGTAATCAAGAGAAGTTAGAGAGGATAAAAGAGCAGGGCGTTCCTTTTCGTACACTCATCTATAAACCGGGGCATATTGCTTTGTATGTAGGAGTCAAAGATGATGCAGTTATAATATTTCAAAATGTTTGGGGTGTAAAAACAAAAAAAGAGGGGAAAGAGGGCAGATTTGTCATTGGAAAACCAATATTTAGCACCCTTGAAGTTGGTAAAAACTTAAAATATTATGACAAAAATGCCTCAATGCTCACTAAACTTAAAAGTATGACTATGCTCTAATATCGAGCAATGAACCTATCATTGTATCTTGTGCCTTAATTGCCACAATATTTGCGGCGGCTGTTTTTTCATTTACAACAAGATTTGTCATATCTTTCGCTAAGTCACCATCTCCACTTGCTATACTCTTTGCAGTAGTGTTGAGTCCATTTTGATTTGTTACAAGGGCAGAAGCGTTGTTTGAAATTGTCATAAAATCTCCTTTGGCACCAGTCATTATAGTACCAAGGAGATAAAAAGAAGATTAGAGTTTTTTAGTGTAAGTCAGCGTTAAGTTTAATCTCTCTTGTTGAACGAGAAGCTGTAATCTCACCTGTAAGAGAATTTTGTCTGTAGTGAATACCATAAAGTCCAGCAAGTTGTTTTCCTTTGAAAATCTCTCCCTCCATCTTCATATTTGTATTTACATCCATGATTTTTTGAAGCTCTTCTGGGTGGATAGCTATCTTTGTACCCTCTAAAATTGCAAGACCTGCATCGATGATACACCCATCACCGAGTGGAATACCACAT
>JALWSY010000126.1 GCA_027083035.1 Sulfurimonas sp.
AAAATGCTCTCTTTTGCTTGGGATGGCATCAGTTCCTTTAGTGTATTTCCTTTACGACTTATCACAGCTCTTGGAAGTATTATTTTTGTTGTCTCTATGGGAATGGTACTCTATATTCTTGGTGTAAAACTATTTACTAATGATGCAATACCCGGCTGGGCTTCAACCATTATACCAATCTACTTTATAGGAGGTATTCAACTCTTCTCCTTAGGTGTTATAGGTGAATATGTTGGTAAAATATATAAAGAGACAAAGAGAAGACCAAAGTACATCATAGAAGAGGAGATAGTGTAAGTTGGAAGCAGTAAATTTTGACGACTATAGTAGAGACTATATAGATATTATGAATCAACAACATCAAAAATATGGAGATATCTCCTACTACAGTAAGCAAAAAGCAGTTATTGCAAGAGAATTAACAAATAAATCTACTACGAAAATTTTAGAGTTTGGTTGTGGTATAGGAAGAAACTTACAGTTTTTACAAGAGGAGTTTCCAGATGCCGCTATTTATGCTTCTGATATTTCTCAAGAGAGTCTTGATATAGCACAGCACAGTAATCCTAATATAAAGTTTTTAAAAGATGAAGAGTTACATACATATAATGATTTTTTTGATCTTATTTTTATTGCAGGAGTCTATCATCATATTCCACCAAAAACTCGACTTGAAGTCACAAAAAATATTTTCAAACTGTTAAAAGAGAGAGGAAGAGTTCTCTGTTTCGAACACAACCCCTACAATCCTCTCACTCAACATATGGTAAATACCTGTGAGTTTGATAGAGACGCTGTTCTTTTAACACAAAAGGAGTTGCACAAACTCTTTAAGGAGAGTGGATTTGAAGAGTTTGAAAATGGCTATATACTTTTTGTACCACCAAAGCTACAAATACTCAACTTCATAGAAAAACCACTCCGGTTTTTACCTCTTGGTGGGCAATACTATGTTTCAGCTCTTAAAAAAGAGCAAAAAAACTAATCATTTTTCCTAAGTATAACAAACTTCTCATCACTTTCATAAGTGTAATTTTTAAGAAGATACCTTTTTATTTTAGAGCTGTTTTTTACAATATACCCATAATAATCAAATCCTCTTTGAGGTCTATAGAAGAGAATATAATCGGGCTTATACTGTAATAAATCCTCATAAATAGCTCCAAACATATATTTTTTTAAGAATGTAGCATCATTTTTTAAAAGTGCATTAATCATCCACAACGATGGAAATCGTGAAGACCATTGTTGCTCATACTGCAACAATGGTTCTCCCATAGCAATATCACCAGAAAATACAACTATTTTAGAAGAGGCTTCAAAAGTTTTTAGTCTCTCCTCTAAAGAGGAAAAATCCTGAGAGTATGCATTTTTAACTATTATCATAATAATGAGGGGTAAGATAGTCATACCATACACTCGATACTCTTTTTTTGTATAAAACAGGAGTAGATATACTAAGGTAAAAAGAGTTACTAAAAAAAATGGCAATATATGATAATGCCATCCCTTGTATTGATAAAAATATAAAAAAAGAGTTGCAATCATGACCGATAAGAGCATAAGTAAATCTCTGCTTCTTATACGAATAAATAGGATAAGCGCATATACAAAAACAACTAATCCAACAATAATATCATAAAGGTTATAAAATATAATCTGAGTAAATGTTCTCGTTGCAAATACCTCATACGCTGCTACAGCAACAGGTAGTAAAGTATCTATATAGGCATGAAAAAACAAAAAGATAACTAAAACATATAGGAGTGCTACAGAGATGATAATACGATTTGAAAGACGAAAAAATTCAGCTATGTTACGACTATAGTAATAATTTACCAACTCTATAAAAACAAATACTACAAAAAAGTAGGGCTTGAGGTTAAAACCAATAGCCGCAAAAAGGGAGATAACAATTAGCGTATTTTTTGGGATTTCTATCTCTTTATAAAACATTTGAGTTAGAAAGTAGGGAAAGATAAAAATAACAAATAGGTGTTCTCTTTGTCCAAAATCCCAAGAGGGTGCTATCATGAAGATAAATAGTAAACTCAAAAATAATATTTTAAGAGAACTTCTTTTAATAAACTGTACTTTTTCTAAAATATAGTAGGAAAGATATAAAGAAATTGTGATAAGAAAAATCACAAATATAATAAAAGAAAATTTATCAGAAATACTCAATAAATCAGCAAAAAAACTCGAAATAGCCGTTAGAAGTATGATGAGAGGAGGATTTACCTCCATAACATCAGTGTAAATTTCTGCACCATGCAACATACTCTTAGCTACATAAAGCAACCACGTTACATCAGCGCAGAGAGGATGCAAAAAAAAGTATATTAATACGATTGATACTGCAAACAAATATGCAAAATAATCATATTTGTTCAAAGATTTTATCATGAAAAAACTTTGAAAATATTACTCTGCAACTCTATAAATCAACTGCCCGGCAAGCTCCATATAGACACTTTTTTTCATCTCTTCGATTTCTGACATATTCTCTAGTGCGTACGACTGTACAGCTCTGTCTATGTCTTCTAAATCGTGTACTTTTGCAAGCATAGACTCCATTACTGCAAGTCTTTGTACGATGCCATCAAACTCATCTTTGATGAGATCTTGGCTGAGTTGTGAGTGGATATCCCAGTATCTAGACTCAGGAGTTCCTGCGAAGATATCATCTTCATCTTCAAATAGTGCATCAAATTTGCCCATAGTTATATTCCTTTGTTTTTATTGCGTAATTCTATAATTTTTAATTAAATTGGGGTTGAACAAAAGGAATTACTTGTTTTTTACGGCTTAAAACTCCATCTAACCAGACTTGGTTATTCTCAAGTTTCTTTCCAAATGCTGCTTCTATTTTACTTGGATCATCGCTAACACAAAGAAGTTGCGATCCCTCTTTCATGATGTCTGTAAGAAGAGTAAGCATAGTGTGCAGTCCCTCCTCCTCTTTCATTTTTACCATGTCCGCATAAATCTCATCTACTCTCTCATCAAGCGCAGAGATATCTATCATTTCAAGTTGATTGACTCCTACTTTATTGCCGTTCATATCAAACACTTTATAGTCTCGTGTGTTTAAGCTTCTTGCAGTTGCTCCATCAGTTGCTGACTTGACTATAAACATCTCCATAGCCAACTCTTTATAATTTTCAATACCTGCTATTGCTGCAAGCTCTTTTACCGCTTTTGTATCCGCTTTTGTACAGGTAGGTGATTTAAAGATAACTGTGTCACTCAATATTGCTAACATCATCATTCCGGCTATATCTTTTGGAATCGCAACGCCCATCGCATCGTACACCTCTTTTACTACCGTGTTTGAACACCCAATAGGACGAATCCAACACTCTAATGGTGTAGATGTCATAATATCTCCAAGTTTATGGTGATCTATGATACCCACAATCGTTGCTTCATCGATGTCATCTTGAAAGTGTGCCTTGTCCGTTGAGTCAACAAGATAAACTCTCTCTCCTGCTACAGAAGTTTTGAGTTCAGGAAGTTTGCCGCCAAACTTCTCTAAAATAAACTCTGTCTCTGCTGAGATATCCCCCTGACGCGCAGGAATATACTCCTCATCCTCTAACTGATTTTTTAAATAAGAGATGGAGATAGCTCCAACGATAGAATCACTATCTGGATTTCTGTGTCCAAAAACATAAACTGACATATATAAGACCTTTAATTTTTTCGCAATTGTACTATATTTTTATAAACTAAGCTTACGTAGTGATTCAATTTTACTATTATACTCTTGCATCATAATATGTATAGTATCTATATCAAAAAGCTCTATCTTGGAGAGCAGTTCTTTGGAATACTCTGTAAGTGGCGTTATTTTTAGTTGATAAGAGAGTTTAAAAAGCTCTTTTGCAAAAAGAGTGATAGCATTTAAATCATTTGTCTTACTCGCTTTTTCGTAGAGTTCTGCAATTTTTTTATCATGCTCCATGAAAAAAAGACCTAAAGATTTCATATCTATATTTTGATATGATGCAGAAGGTTTTACTACTTTTGTAGCAAACTGCTTTGCATTATTTAAAATTTTTAAGGAGATTTGAAATAATGCAACTTTTGAGATAGGCTTTTTAAGATGTCCGACAATATTTGCTCCTCCTTCTACAAACTCAATGCTTTTCAGACGAGCTACAGTAAGAGAGACAACAGGAGCCTTACACATTCCCGCAATAACTTTTGAAACAGCACTATTATCTGCACTCAAGATAGTAATATCTATAAATATCAAGTCATACCTACTCTCTTTTAGAGACTCTATGGCATCTCTTGGATGATCAAAAGAGATAACATCTACAGCACTCTCCCTAAAAGCATCCTCAATCATCTCTCGAGTCTCACCATTTTCATCCACAACCATTACTTTAGCACCCTCTGGCTTTATAAGAGTAAAATCAACATCCACCTCTTCCTGAGTTGCATCATCAGCACTTGCAAGTACAACCTCTACACCATTAAGTGTAAATTCAAAAAGAGAGCCTTCATTGAGTTTACTAGAGAGTGTTATATCCCCGTTCATAAATCGTGCCATTTTACGATTGATGGAGAGTCCTAACCCTGTACTTTGAAACTCCAAAGCAGTAGCATTTTCCGCCTTCTCAAACATCTCAAATATTTTAGAAAAGTTCGCAGCATCAATACCCACACCACTATCTTTAACTGCGATTGCGATATCGACTTCATTTTTTTCTACATCAAAGTTTTTTACACCTGCAGAGACTTTAACATATCCATTGTGTGTAAATTTAATAGCGTTATCTATAAGATTTGAGAGGATATCGTGTACCTTCTGTTCGTCTAAGATAAGTGATTGAGGAAATGCATCATCTATCTCAAGTTCTAAATCCAATCCTTTTTTTGAGGCTTCTGCTTTATACTCTTCTAGCGTTGTATTTAAAAGTTCTATTATATCTATAGCACTCTCATTTATATCAAAAGCACCTGATTCCAAACGAGAGAGTTCTATGATATCATCCATGAAACTTAAAAGATTATTACCCGACTTATAGATATTTGTTACATAAGAGAGTTGTTTTGGATTGTCAATCTCTTGCTTTAAAAGGTCAGCAAATGCTAAAATTGAGTTCATAGGTGTTCGTATTTCATGGCGAATATTTGCTAAAAATTCATACTTTACTGCCATGGCATCTTGGGCAATACTCTTTGCCTCTTGGACTCTCTGTTTTTGCTTGGCTACCTCATCTTCAAGTTTTTGCATCTTTGCTAACTGCTCGGAGATAAATGTACTCTTTGTTGCCTCTTCAAGCCTCTTCACCTCTTTATGCTCTGCTTGTAGCTCCTCTTGAAGCATCTCTTTCTCTCTTGTAAGCCGTTTAATCTCTCGATCAAGCTTCTCTGCACTCTCTCCATGATTATTTATAAAAATTTTAACAATCAACAGCACTATTATTATGGTTAAAAAAATAGCAATATAAAGAAGCTCTTTCTCTGTTATTCCGAACACTCTTCTTCCTCTATAATTTCTTTGAAAACTTCTAAATTCATTTTAAATATCTCAATGAGACGCGGATCAAACTGTGTTCCCTTACGCTCAATAATATACTTTGCAGCCTTCTCAAAACTCCACGCCTCTTTATAAGAGCGCTTATGCGTGAGTGCATCTAGAACATCTGCAATCGCTACAATACGACTAAAGATGTGAATAGATTCTCCACGCAAACCCCGTGGATACCCATTGCCATCAAAATGTTCATGATGTTCATAGGCAATAATTCGTGCAGCTTTTATAATCTCTCGTTGTGAGTTTTTCAAAATCTTGATGGCATACGCCGTATGCTCTTTCATATGTTCAAACTCTTCATCTGTTAACTTATCTGCTTTATGTAAAATACTGTTATCGACAAGTATTTTTCCTATATCATGCAGTGGTGCCGCTAAATGTAGTACCTCTACTTCATGTTCACTCAGGTTTCCCTCTAGCGCACCTAATTTCTGTGAAATCCGTGCTACACGCTTTACATGACAAGCAGTCTCTCCACTATCTGACTCCATAATTTCAGAGAGCATATAGATAATCTCTTTTTGCGCAAGTTCAAGATCTGTATAGTGTCTGCTTTTTACCACACCTATTTCATTGGCAAGTTTTACATTATCTCTTTTGAGTTCTCTTCTATATCTGTAGAGTTCAAGATGGTTAGCAACACGAGATTTTAACTCTACAGGATGAAATGGTTTTGTAACATAATCTACAGCACCTATATTAAATCCTTTTTCTATAGACTCAATATCTACTTTGGCAGTTAAAAATATGATAGGAGTATCTTTAATAGCAGGTGTCTTTTTTATCATCTTTGCAAGTTGAAATCCATCAAGCCCCGGCATCATAACATCAAGTAAGAGAAGATCAAAACGCTTTGTTTTGAGTATCTCTATGGCTTGCTGACCATTAAGTGCATAAGAGAAGTTATACGCATCATTTTTTAAGATACTAATAGCAACTTTAATATTTTCACTCACATCATCTACAATCAAAATTTCATATTTTTTACTCATGCCTCATTATACCCCATTATTGATGCAAATCCAACTCTTTTTTGAGATACTCACCCGTAAATGAACCCGTCTGCTCATAACTTGCAGCTAATGCTTCAGGAGAACCCTCAGCGATGATAAGTCCACCGCCACTCCCCCCTTCTGGCCCCATATCTATAATATAATCAGCATTTTTAATCATATCTAAGTTGTGTTCTATAATAAGCATAGAGTTACCAAGCTCTACAAACTTGTGTAGAACATTGGTGAGTCTATCTACATCAGCAAAATGAAGTCCCGTTGTCGGCTCATCTAAGATGTAGAGTGTTTTCCCCGTATCTTTACGACTCAACTCTTTGGAGAGTTTAATTCTTTGTGCCTCACCACCTGAGAGAGTGACTGCATTTTGTCCTAGGGTGATGTAACCAAGCCCCACATCCACAAGTGTTTTCATCTTGAGATTTATCTTTGGAATCGGTGCGAAAAACTCATAGGCTTCATCAACACTCATAGCCAAAACATCTGCTATGGTTTTTCCTTTATAAAAAACCTCTAAAGTCTGCTGATTATAGCGGCTCCCCTTACAAGAGTCACACTTCACCATGATATCTGGCAAGAAGTGCATCTCTATCTTTATCTCACCCTCACCCTGACACTTCTCACAACGCCCGCCCTTGACATTAAAACTAAAGCGTGAAGTTGTGTAGCCACGGATTTGCGACTCTTTTGTTTGAGAGAAGAGATTGCGTATCTCATCCATTACCCCTGTATAGGTTGCGGGGTTACTTCTAGGCGTTCGTCCTATGGGACTTTGATCGAGATAGATTACTTTATCGACTTGGTCTAAGCCCGTTATCTCTACACCTGCGACCTTATTTATCTTTCTTGCATGATTGAGTAACTCTCTAGCTGTTGGCAGTAGCGTCTGGAGCATCAGTGAGCTTTTACCACTACCGCTTACCCCTGTGATACAGACAAAATTATTAAGTGGGATTTTCGCACTCAGATTTTTAATATTATTCAAAGTTACATTTTTTATCTCTATATACTTCTCCTGTTTACGTCTGTAAAAGTACTCTATTTTTTTTCGCCCGTAGAGGTAATCTGCTGTAAGTGTTTTAGATTTTTTCAGTTTTGCAAGCGTGCCGCTGAAGACAACATCCCCACCAAACTTTCCTGCACCCTCACCGATATCTATAATGAAATCTGCATTCTCTATAGTCTCTTTGTCATGCTCTACAACTATAACGCTGTTACCTTTCTCCTGAAGTGAACGCAGCGTACGAATAAGCTTTAGCGTATCTCTCTCATGCAGACCGATACTTGGCTCATCGAGTACATATAGCACTCCTGTGAGTCCGCTGCCTATCTGTGAAGCTATTCTAATACGCTGAGCTTCTCCTCCTGAGATAGTTCTTGCATCTCGACCAAGTGTAATGTAGCCGAGTCCAACATCATACAAAAAGTAGAGTCTCTCGCGTATCTCATTTAAAATTGGAGCGGAGATTTGAGCATCTTGAGTGTGCATATAGGAGAAATTCTTCTCATCAGCAAACCATTTATATGTCTGAGCGATTGGCATATCTAAAAGTTCTGCTATGCCTCTATCTGCTACTTTTACTGCTAAAGACTCCACTTTAAGTCGGTGTCCTCTACAGATGTTACAAACCTTCTCACTCATGTAGTCAGAGAGTTCTTTTTCATCTTTAAACATATCATAAGCAATGCGAATGATACCGGGGAATATTCTCTTTACCTTATGCTTTTTCCACAAAAACTCCACTTCATCAATATTTCCATGGAGTATCGCCTTTTTTTGGTGTTCAGGAAGTTCTGAATATGGCACGCTGATATCTATGTCGTTATGTTCACAAAATCCTTTTAAAAAGGTAAAATAGTAACCTTTGTTAAAACCATAGACTATCTTCACCGCACCCTTTTCAATGCTTAAATCCTGATCGATAATCTTCTCCTGATCGAGTGCATAACGCAGTCCCAAACCATCACACTCAGGACAGGCACCCTTTGGAGAGTTGAAGGAGAAAGAGAGTGGCTCTAGTGGGTCAAAACTTATCTTACAGTCAAAACAGGCATTATGCTCAGAGTAGTGCATATATGGCTTACAATCCAACTCTTCATGATTTAAAATCTCTATCTCCAACTCACCATAGGACTCTTTAAGGGCTTTTTCCACATCTGCGGCAATTCGCTCTTTATTCTCCTCTTTGACAACTACCCTATCTATGACAACCTTAATGGTATGTTTTTTTGTTTTAGAGAGTTCTATCTCCTCATCAAGTCGCACCATCACCCCATCTATCTGCGCACGCACATACCCTTTGTGTACGAGAGACTCGAGCATATCCGCATAACTCCCCTTCTTCTCACGCACAAGTGGTGCCAAAAGAACAAGCTTTGCCCCTTGTGGCAGTTTTGCAACCTCTTTAATGATGTCTGATGCAGACATTTGTGAGATGACTTTCCCGCACTTGTGACAATGTTGCGTCCCAACCCTTGCATAGAGCAGTCTAAAGTAGTCATATATCTCTGTAATAGTTCCCACCGTTGAGCGAGGATTTTTTGAAGTAGTCTTTTGATCAATGGCGATGGCAGGGGTAAGTCCCTCTATCTTATCAACATCAGGTTTTCCAACACGATCAAGAAACTGCCGTGCATAGGCAGAGAGTGACTCCATATAACGTCTTTGTCCCTCAGCGTAAAGGGTATCAAAAGCAAGTGTTGATTTTCCACTCCCACTAATTCCTGTCATAACAACAAGTTCATTTTTTGGTATAACTAAATCTATATTTTTTAAATTATTTTCTCTTGCGCCTGTTATAGTGATAACATCTTTTCTCTTCAAATTTTTTCCTTACAAAAATACTCTTTTTATTAAATATAATACTATAAGTAGATAAAAACCTACTAACAACCTCTTTTGCAACTTCTCTTGCACTTTATCTTTAAGATGAATACCAAGATAAACCCCAAAGAGTGAGGCAACTCCTATAATGATGCCACTTTTGAAGTCTATATGCCCCTCTATCGCGTGAGATATAAGCCCCGAGAGTGATGAAAATACCACAAAAAAGAGTCCTGCAGAGACTGCCTTTTTAAGTGGAACGTGTAAAAAACTCACTAAGATAGGGATAAGCAATATACTACCACCCACCCCTATAGTCATACTCAATGCACCAAGTAGTGTTCCTATAAGTAGCAACACAAAGGTATGCACCTCTTTTTGCTCTCTTGGCTCATGCGTATGCAAAAAGAGCCGAACAAGTGCAAAAAGAGCAAAACCTAAAAAGAGCATCTCCAAAGCAGCATCACTAAAGTAAGCGGTTATATTCCCACTCAGCAATGCTCCAGCAAATCCACCAAGACCGATAAAAAGTACCATAGAGACATCTAATGTCCCTTTTTTATTGTTGAGATAACTTCCATAGATAGAACTAAATGCCATCTGAACAACAGAGATACCAATAGCTATCTTTGTCTCATACCCTAAAAAGAGAAGTATAGGGATTAAAATAGTCCCGCCACCTATGCCAAAAAAGCCTGAGAGTGTACCAACAATAAGTCCAAGTAAAACAAGTTCAATCATAGCATTCCAAAATATTTCCAAAATTATACCATTATATTAATTTTGCTTTGTGTTTTTATAAAGTATAATCACTAGACAATATACAATACACCGTTAAAAACTGAAAAAAGGCATACTATGTTAACAACTATTCAACAAGCTTCACAAAACTTTTGTACACATCAAATTCGTAAGGAGTGTACTCTTAAAGATGGAGTCACTCAAAAGAGAACGCTTATTGCTTTTATTGATATAACAACCATCGATAGTGTAAAGTACAGAGTATATCTTGCTTCAGATGAAGCGTTTATGCAAAGAGTCTCTCTTCTCTTTCTTGAAGAGGAGAAGAGCGATGAAGAGACGCTTATAGATATGACTTTAGAGACAGCAAATCTTATCATAGGGAGTGCAAAAGTTATTGCTGAAGAGAGTAATGATACTCCCTACACAATAGGAACACCACATTTTGAGAAAATTGGTACTTTTGACTTTGACGTTGATGATGCAAAAACATGTATGGTAGATGAAGATGAAATCACCATCGCCATTAAGGAACTTCATGAGTAAAAAGAGCGACAACAAAGAGCAAACCTTTAGTGAGGATGAATTATCATGGATGGACTACTCTGGTATCCTAGATATGGAAGTGGAGTTTGTCGCTGACTTGGGGGAAACAGAGTTAAGTATCCGAGAGATTCTCCACCTTGAAAAAGGCTCTATCATTGACCTAAAAAAACCCGCAGGAGAGTCTGTAGAATCTTATGTAAATGGTCGTATATTAGGAAAGGGTGAGGTTATGGTTTATGAAAAAAATCTTGCTATTCGTATAAATGAAGTTCTCAATTCTAGTGCTGTGCTTTACTACCTTTCAAAGGAGAGATTATAATGAAGTACTTTCTACTCTTTTTACTGCCACTCTCACTCTACGCTTCAAAAATTCTTAGTTACAACATCTATGATAGGACAGACCGTGCAGATATCATGCTTACTTTTGACACCCCTTTTCAAGGGAGTATCAAAGAGAGTAAAAGTAAAAATAGAATTATTATAAAACTTGGTGAAACATCCATAGAATCAACAAAAACAAAAAAACTAAGCTCTCATTTTCTACACTCCATACAAATTATACCGCTTAAAAATCAGGTACAAATTATTGCAAACATAGCTTCAGATGTGAAGCTAATCGCTTCAAGAACATCAGATGCTTATGGTTTGCGATTAAGGTTTACTAAAAAGAGTACAAGAAATAACACTACCCAAGAAAATAGCTCTTCAAGAACAGATCTCTCAGCACTTCCAACTAAACAAGAGATGCAGATAACAACAAACTACTACCTCGTAGTCGGTTCACTATTTTTAGCGATTATCTTACTCTTTATTTTCAAAAACAAGTTACAAAAAGGAGTACATAAACAACCAAAAAACTCTTGGCTTTTTAACTCTATTCAAGAAAATCCTGTTGCAAATACTCAAGAGCCAGCACAAAAAGTAGCAACACAAACTCCTTCGGAAGAGACAACAGAGGTTACCATCCGCTTTCAAAAGGCTATAAACAATGCCAACAGTGTAGTAATGCTGGACTTTGGTAAAGAGAGCTATCTCGTGCTTATGGGAAATGGCAATATACTGCTTGATAAGTTTAGAGATAACAAACCAACATCAGAGCAGGAGTTTAACGAAATCCTTCAAGAACGGAATCAGGAGTTAGAAGATTTTATTGGTAGCGCTTCTACATCATCTGCAACATCACACAAAGAACCTCTTCAAGCTTACAAAGAGAGAGCAGCTTCTCTCATTTATGGTGATGAGGAGTAGTATTACTCCTTTGATTCAAAACGCTCTTTTAAAAGTTTTTTAATCGTACTCAGATTTGCAAGAGTTAAAAGATAGGAGTCATCCATCATCTTATTAATATGAAAAACCTCTGTGACTGTAATACCATACGGATCTTTTTTCTCTTTAGTAATCTTCCCATCATCTGGTGTATAGAGATAGAGCTTTTTTCTTCCTGTCTGGATGTAATAGGTTAAGATAATCTCATCGGTATGCTTCTTCTCTATGGCAACAACAACTCTCTGATCCTCTTTATACTCATCTGTAAGGTTGAGCAGACCCTTTGCATCATCAATAGTAATATAACCTATATAGAACTTATTATAAAGGTCTTGATAGCGTTGTATTTTAAAACTCATCAAAAAGTTCATATCTAAAATATGCTTCTTATGTTTACGCAATGTTTTTGTAATCCAACTCATTGTGTTGTAGTATCTAAACGGATGGAGTTTTAACTCATGCGCCTCTATCATACAAGGTCCACTTATCTTCTCTTTTGGAAGCAGAGTGCGTTTGTTTGGTGATACTATGTACTCTAAGACATCAGCAGCACAGAATGCTTTTGTAAACCATACCTTACAGTAAGATGGAAACTGCTTCGTACCTGTAGCACCCTCATTTAAGATGATTAATGCTTTGACATTATAGTTTGGAAAGATGATATCTAAAAGTGCTTTCTTCTTTCTCAAGCGTTTTCGCAGCTTTAGTACCGATTTTACAAGTGTCATCTCCACAAAATAGAGTTCATTATCTTTTGTAACAAACATTGCATCAAATTCACTTATCTCACGGCTCTTAGTTCTATAAACTATCTGCTCTTTTTCGCTAATAGAGAGTGTATTTGCATAGGCTTTATGGCGATTTTGGTGAAAACCTTTAAGAACAAACTTGTCAATATTTGCATCATCACGGGCATATCGCAGCAGTTTTTCATAAACAAAATTCTCAAAAACCTCTCCCTCAAAAGAGCGATAGGAGCTAAGGTAGGAGGGATCCTCTTTATCTACTCCTTTTCTAATGAGTGAGAGCAAATGTTTTGTGTTGTATTTATAGTGAAAAAGATTATCCGCTATATCATAACTATCAAGATTTTTTATCGATTTACTTATATCTAACATATTTACGCCATCTCGCCATTAAGAAAAAAATCATCAATTACGGCTCGAAACTCGGCAATATCATTGATATGATTTACTGCATCTCGCAGTTTTGAAGCACCCTTATAACCCTTAGAGTATGTATGCGCATGTTTTCTAAACATAGGAAGCCCATGTGTGCCATAAAACTCTATCATCTTATCAAAATGTTCCATCACAATCTCATGCTTTAAGAGCTTATCTATATGCTCCTCTCCACTACGAAGTTGATGAAATATCCAAGGCGCACCCACAGCACCACGACCAATCATCACACCATCAGCTCCCGTATGCTCTAACACCCACCTTGCTTTCTCATAGGAGTCGATATCTCCATTTGCTATCACAGGGATATTTACTGCCTTTTTAATCTCAGCTATAGCATCATAATCTACAGGAGCCTTAAACTTTCCAACACGCGTTCGTCCATGAACAGCTAAAAAATCAGCACCACTATCTTCAACAACCTTTGCTATATCTATATGATTTTTCTCTTCAAAGCCAAGGCGTATTTTCACACTTGTCATACTTTTATTGGAGGTCTCTTTTATAGTTTTTATAATGTCACCCATAAGTGGAAGATTTAAAAGAAGAGAACTACCGCTACCATGTCCTACTACTTTTGGTACAGGACATCCACAGTTCAAATCGATAATATCAATCCCACCCTGCTCATTTAAAACTTCTACAGCTTTTTTTGCCATATCTACCTCTGATGCAGATATCTGCACAGAGTAGGGATCTTCATTGGGGGATTTCTCTAACATATGAAGCGTCTTTACAGAGCCATGTGCAAGAGCATTGGAGCTGAGCATCTCACTAACTGTCAAGTCAGCACCAAACTTCTTTACAACACTTCTAAATGGCAAATCTGTAAAGCCCGCAAGTGGGGCTAAGACATAAAGAGGCTTATCAAAGGAGAGTTTTTTTTCTTGCATCAGTTATACAAACAACTCTATACTAAAGTGCTTATTACACTCTTTAAGTGCACGGTATGCTTTAAACTTCATATACTCATCTGGTTGAGAGCTATCAAGTATCTCATACGCAGGTTCAACCATCTCCACATCAAAAAGAGTGTAAAGAAATGCTTCAGTAGCTTTATCATCTGCATCACTAAGAGCTTCAAAGAGGCGAATTCTTCTGTCTGGTGTCATACCACCGGCAGCAAGAATAGATGAAATCTTAATCAACTCTTTTTCATCTAAATCTACCATCTCTATAAAAGAAATCAAATCTTCATTGCTGACCTCTAACGTAAACTCATCTGAATTTACACGGGAGAGAATCACATAGAGAGCCTCTTTACTCATAAGTGCTTTGTACTTTTTAATATTATTTAAAGAGGTAACCTTAACATAGTCTGCATAGACCTCCTTTTTGAAACTATCGGCATACTTTGTTGAGTTTGTAAGAACATCCTCAGCTGTAAGCTCACCCTGTTTGTATCTATTACGCTCATTTTGAATAACTAGCTCATTCTCCATAGGAAGGTTGTAAACTTTCAAATCAACAACTTCTCCTCTTTTAATAGCATTGATATCATTAAGCACAGCACTTATTTTTTGCGTACTTTCATTATCAAATTGAAATGTAATTTCACCATTTGGATAAATAGTACTGTTATCTAAAAGCCTTCCTACAAGAGAGTATGGAGGCGTTCTAAAAATATGTTCACGATCTTTCTTACCTAGATATGCATCAATAATAAGATCAAGAAGCTTATCGTGATCTTTTTCATATCTTTTTATACTCATATTTCCTAGCATATAATAAAATGACATATGTATAACACTAGCAATATAGAGTACAACTAAAGGTATAATCACCCAAACTGCAACAGCAAGTGCAGGAAGTGGGATTCCAAAGAAATCTATTGTTGTTGTATCTTTAGTAACATACATATAAACATAACCACCAACCAAGGCTATGAGTATAAATGCGGCAATCGTATATCTCTTTATATACATATTTAAATC
>JALWSY010000127.1 GCA_027083035.1 Sulfurimonas sp.
ATTATGCATCATACACTTTTGTTGCAGGTGGTAGCACTAGACAGCAATCACTAAAGAATGCTCTTGAATGTGTAGAGAGTGAGTATGTACTTGTCAGCGATATTGCGAGAGCCTGTGTGGATGAGGCACTATTAGAGCGAATTATCAGCGCAAGATCTAAGGCAGATTGTATAGTACCATACTTGAGTGTAACTGATACGGTTGTTTATGAAGAGCAGACTATAGATAGAGAAAATGTAAAGCGCATACAAACACCGCAGCTCTCAAAAACTTCCTCCCTAAAAGCCGCCTTTCAAACAAGTAAAGAGTTTACAGATGAGAGTAGCGCTATCGTAGCTAATGGAGGCAGTCGCCATTTTGTTCTCGGCGATAATGATGCACACAAAATCACCTATATTCATGACCTCAATGCACTTCCTTGTCTAAAATCACCCTCATTAGATACTTTGAGCGGAAATGGCTTTGATGTTCATGCTTTTGATAGTGTGGGTGCAATGTGGCTTGGTGGTGTACACGTCACTGAGTCCAAAGTAGGATTTTTAGCCCATAGTGATGGTGATGTTGCTCTACACTCACTTATTGATGCACTCTTAGGTGCTGCAGGCATGGGTGATATAGGTATGCTTTTTCCTGATAATGATGACACATATAGAGGCATAGACTCAAAAGAGCTGCTAAACATCGTTGTTACAAAACTGCACAACTTTGGCTTTGTCATCGTAAATGTAGATATAACTATCGCTGCACAAAAACCAAGAGTGGGCAAATATAAACTTGCTATGCGACAAGTTATAGCTAAAATCTTAAAAATAGATATGAGTCGTGTCAATGTAAAGGCGACAACAACTGAAAAACTTGGCTTTGTTGGAAGAGCAGAGGGTGTTGCGGTCATCTCAAACGCAAATTTAAAATACTTTAACTGGAAAGAATAGGAAGAAAATGAAGATACTGATTATAGAAAACGAGATATATTTAGCGCAGAGTATAGCTACAAAACTGGGTGAACTAGGGCATATATGTGAGATGTGTACATCAACAAAAGATGCAATACGCAGCAGTGATTATGATGTCGTACTTCTCTCTACAAATATAAACGGACAAGATTTTCACCCTGTTATTGATACTTTTAAAAACTCTATCGTGATTTTGATGGTCTCTTACATTAGTAATGATACTGTCTCAAAACCTCTTGCAGCTGGTGCAAAAGACTATATCTTAAAACCTTTTATGATTGAAGAACTTGTACGTAAGATAGATCATTATCAAGATTATGAAAAGCTCAAACGACGCAATATTGCCTATGAAAAGTATCTACATCATACATTTTTAAACGCGGAACATGGTCAAGATATTGAGAGCCTAGAGCTTCCTCTCTTTATCAGTTCTAGTTTTTTAAAATACGCAGATGCCCTTGCTTTTGAGTATGCACAAAAAAAAGATATGCCTCTACAGTTCATAACACTCAGTGATGCAAAAAGTTTTAATGAAATAAGCACTACGCCTCAAAATGTTCTTCTCTATATAATTGACTTCCAACTACTCAAAAAGAGTGAACACGCAGCATTCTTTGATTTAATTGACTCTAAACAAGCTATAATAGCAAGTAGTGATAAGATAGAGGATGTTGAGTATCCAGTTATTGAGATTAAAAATGAAAATAATGTTTTTGATAAAGGGGAGATTCTTCCTATTGAGGACTATGTGAAGTTTATTGTTTTAAACTATCAAGATAAGTATCCTGATACAGAGTTAAGTAAAAAACTTGGTATAAGTCGTAAGAGCTTATGGGAAAAGCGCAAAAAATATGACATCGTTAAGAAAAAATAAAACACTATATATTGACAAAGAAGCAGCCTCAGCCTTAGAACTTGTTGCAGATAATCTATTGCTTCCTGTCACAAAATTAATGGGTGAATCGGAATCAAAAGCCGTCTTAGAGAGTGGACTTCTTGATGGAAAATCCTTTCCTTTTCCTTTTATTTTAGCGCCATCTGGGAAAAAAAACGAAGAGATTATTAGCTCTTTACAAAAAGATGAAGAGATTACTATTCTCTGCCAAGGAGAGGAGTTTGCCACACTCAAAGTTTCTGAGACTTTCCAAATCAATCCAAAAGAGCGTGTGAAACATATCTATGGCACAGATGATGCAACACATCCCGGTGTCCTCGCTACCATGAAGCGCTTAGGTTCATGGGCGCTTAGTGGTGAGTACACAATTCTGAACAAGGAAGTAAATCCTAATAAACGCAAAATTGATGATGCAAAAGAGCTTATCAATGCACAACATACAAGCTCTATTATGATGGCAGCAAATCCCCTGCACCGTGGACATGAGCGCCTTATTAGACAAACTTTGGAGACAACTGACTTACTTGTTATCTTTCTCTTAAAACCTTATGAGAGTGCCAATCTTACCTATGAGCTTCGAAAAGAGGCATTAGAGTATTTTATAAATAACTTTTTACCCAAAAACAGAGTTATAATTGTTCCCCTTGAAAACAGTTATATCTTTGCTGGGTACAATGAGATTATCATCGATGCTATCGTTGCAAAAAACTATGGCTGTGACAGATTGACTGTTGGTCGTAATCATGCCGGTTTAGGAATGTTTTATGATTGTAACTCCAATAAGTCCATCATAGATAAAGTAACCGGAATAAATATAGAGATAAACGTAGCAAGTGAATATGTTTACTGTGATCAGTGTACTACTCTTGTGAGTAAAAATACCTGTCCACATGGTCAGCACCATCAAATCTCTTATCATGCAGATTCTATCTTGGAACTCCTTGAAGTGGGTCTCTTACCTCCTGCTGTACTTATTCGCAAAGAGATTAGTGCCTTTTTACTCTCTAAACTCTATCCGAAAAGATTTAAGAGCCTTGAAAAGCTCTACTATGACACCTTTGCGACCAAGGGATTACTTGAAGAGCATGACGAGAAAGATTTTTATCTTGAGTTAATGAAACTCTACCAAACTACCTCACTCACATAAGGAACTTTATGAATTGGTTTTTTTTAACACTTGGATATAGTGGACTCTCACCAAAAGCACCCGGAACTGTAGGTACTTTTGTCTCTCTCCCTTTAGGTATCCTCATTCTTATCACCTTTGATGCTTACACACTTTTTCTTGCAACTGTACTCATCTCCATCATTGCAATTAAACAGATTAATATCTATGAAGAAACAAGTGGCAATCATGATGATCAGAGGATTGTTATTGATGAACTTGCAGGTATGTGGTTTGCTTTGAGTATAGCACCGGCTATAAGTATCTCTTTTAGTGAAATTACCGATTTTTCTAACGGCTTTCTCATTCAGTCTCTGCTCTCTTTTGCACTCTTTAGATACTTTGATATCACAAAACCCTCTATCATTGGAAGAATTGACAAAGAGGCAAAGGGAGGAGTTGGTGTGATGGGTGATGACATCATTGCTGGTGTGGCTGCGGGTATCTGCTCTACAGCACTTTGGCAGGGGTATCTCTACCTTATTGCCTAAGCTTCCTTAATCGATTTAAAGAACATCATCTCACTCTCTCGCAATATTCGTATCATGTTAGTATTGCCAACAACTCCAGCAGGATCTCCTGCCGTGAGAATATAACTCTTATCAAGTTTCAATACATCTCTCTCTATACCCTGATTCATAACAGAGCGCATCATCTGTCCAAGTGAAGCCTCTTTTACTAAAAAAGCAGGAACAACACCCCAACACATCGTTAGAAATCTTGCCACTTTTTTATTATGTGCCACAGCGTAAATATCACGTCTTGGTCTGTATCTTGCTATCTTTCTCACCGATGCACCCGAAGAGGTAATAGATATCATTCCCCAAGCATCTACATCGTTGCAGAGGCGTACTGCAGCTGCATTGATACTGTCTGTTGCATCATGAAGTTCAAACTCGGAGCATTTGTTAAAGGGGTAAATCTTCTCTGCACCTATTATTGCTTGAACCATCGTCTCTACTGCAAGAGTAGGATTATGCCCTACTGCACTCTCCTCTGAGAGCATTACTACATCCGTTCCATCCAAAACAGCATTAGCAACATCACTTATCTCTGCGCGTGTAGCTCTATCATTTTGAGTCATAGAGAGTAGCATCTGTGTAGCGGTAATAACAGGTTTTGAGGCTGCATTTGCTTTTCTTATGAGCATCTTTTGTAGTATTGGCACCTCTGAGTATGGCACCTCTATACCCAAGTCTCCACGCGCAACCATAAGCCCATCACTTGCTTCTAAGATAGCATCAATGTTTTCAACTGCATCAAACTTCTCTATCTTTGCAAAGAGTTGTATATTGGCATCTTTTTCTTTGAGTATCTCTCTCGCACGCTCTATATCTTCTGCGGA
This sequence comes from Sulfurimonas sp., assembly GCA_027083035.1. GTDB lineage: Bacteria > Campylobacterota > Campylobacteria > Campylobacterales > Sulfurimonadaceae > Sulfurimonas. The sequence continues at coordinate 4,359 of JALWSY010000127.1, forward strand.
TTGCACAAACGAAATAGCCATAAAATCGACATCATGCTCTATTCCCCATGCTATATCTTCTCTATCTTTAGGAGTAAGCACATCAATACCTAAACGAGTATTTGGAAAATTAACACCCTTTTTAGAAGAGAGTCTTCCACTATTTTGTACAACAACTTTGATGCCTTTCTCACTCTTCGCTATCACTTCTGTGCGAATCATTCCATCATAAAGATAGATATACTCACCAATACTTAACTGCTCTAGTATAGAGGGTTGGTTGATACAGGTCACATAGGTATGCTCCCCGACTTTTCTCCCAACAATCTCCTCTTTTACAAACTCCACAATATCATCTTTTTCTAAGGAAAAAGGCTCTTCAAGCTCTCCAATACGTATCTTTGGACCACTAATATCCTGCAAGACTCCAACAAAAAGTCCCGTAACTTCCTGTGCTTTATTGATTCTCTCTAAAACCTCTGAGTGGTAGTGATGTGTGCCATGAGAGAAGTTGAGTCGAAAGACATTAACGCCTGCTTTGATGAGTCTCACTATCATCTCCAAAGAGTCGGATGCTGGTCCTATGGTTGCTAATATTTTAGTTCTTTTTTTCATTAATAAATCTCTTTAATACGCCCAACTTCACCACTCATTAAACGTACTTTAATTCCATGAGGGTGTGAAGGGGATTTTGTTAAGATATCTCGCACAATACCATCGGTAAGGTACCCCGTATCTTGATCTTTTTTAAGTACAATCGCTACCGATTGTCCATGTTTAATATTTGAGCGTTTTCTACCATCTAACATACTATTATTCCCTTATCTCAAGTTGATTTTCATGATAGAGGGAGAGTGATGGGAAAGCAAATTCTAAAGAGTTCTTCTCTAAAATCCGCATAATTTTATGCATCACATCCTCTTTTACTGCTAACCACTCTGACCACTGCGTCGATTTTGTAAAGCAGTAGATTAAGATATTAATACTTGAGTCTGAGAAAGCATCAAGATGCACAAAGAGGTTCTTTTTTACACCTTCTAAATCATCTTTGGAGACAAGTTTTGCTATATGGTTGCGTCTTCGTCTCTTATGTGTATATTCTGTCTCCTTGGTAGCTATCTCAGGATGTTCTCGTAACATCTGTCGAATCTCATTGACTGCATTTTGAATATCTTCACTTTTTGAGTCATACTTTACCCCAATATACATCTTTATTCTTCGACCAAGAACCCTTTTGTTCCAGTTCTTTACATCTTTGCTCGCAAAAGTACCATTTGGAATAGCGATAAGTGCATTATCAAAAGTACGAATAGTCGTGACACGCAATCCTATCTCAACAACTACACCTTGATGCCCATCTATCTCAATCCAATCTCCCTGAGAGAAAACATCGCTAAAGAGGATAGAGAGTGTCCCAAAAAAGTTACTAATGGTATCTTTTGCTGCAAATGCAACTGCAAAACCTCCGATACCAAGTCCAGAAAGAACAGCCGTTAAGTTAACACCTGCAAAATAGAGTACAATTAGTACACCTATCATAATGATGACAAAGTTAACAATTTTAATCCCTACATTTATCAAATCATTTTGAACATTGTCATCATTCTTTACATTTGCAAGTTTGACTGCGGCTACTGTATTTATAATTTTATAGATAAAGAGTGTAAAGAAAAAACCATAGATAATATTAAAAATTTTCGAGGTTGCCTCATCCGAGCTAAAATCATTATAGACATAAATCACCATGTTGATATTTATAATGATGACAAGAATCTCTATTGGCTTTCGTAGAGTAAAAAGGATGTCCTCAGAGTATGCCTTTAAAAAATCGATTTTTAAAAAATATCTCTCTAACCATACATAGACAATTTTTCTAAAAAAATAGATAAGAAGAATAAGTGTAAAGATAAAGAAAAGCTTCATCACATCTAAGCCATACTCTTCTAGTACAGGATTTATCATCTGCACAAATTGAAAAGAGTTTATCTTTACTGCAAGTGAGATAAGATGATATTTTGCATATTTATTGAGCCGATACATCTTAGACTCATATTTGAAAAGATAGCCTACCATATCGTTATTTACATCTTTTAAAAGATAAAATTCACGAATATTTTTTTGTGCCATTTTAATGATACGGCTCTGTGTATTCAGCGCAAGTACATCATGATAATCATCTTTTTGCACCAACTTATTTACGAATTGCAAATGCTCTTTGGTATAGTGTGTCAACTTTTTCTCATAATCATCAATAGTTGGTACATCAAGAGAGAGTAGAAGATTTTTCATCATCTTTTGCTGACTTCGTAAAATCAAGTAGGACTTTAAAGCCACCTCATCGCGCAAAACGGCATATTTATTATTTGCTCGTCTATTTATAGAGATGACTTTTTTAAGTGCAAAAATTTCACTCTCATAATTATTCACCTGATTGATATACTCAGAACGATTAATCATCACCTGATCAATAGCTTGTGCATAGAGGATATCTTGCTTCGCAAGAATCTCTTTAATCTTCTCATGCGAAGCATTTGCATCATTCATAGCTGCAACAAGAGACATCTGCTCTTTTATAAAAGGGGAGAATTTTATCTCTCCCCCAAAAAGGGAGGAGGTAAAAAGGAGAGAGAGAAAAAGAAAAAGTTTTATGAAATCACTTTTCATATGAAAAACTCTAAATGCCCTCAGCAATCATAGCATCAGCAACTCTTTTAAATCCAGCAATATTTGCACCATCAACATAATTACCCTCAACACCATAATCTTTTGCAGTAAGTACAACACGCTTTGCTATCTGTTGCATAGTCGTTTTGAGTTTCTCATCTACTTTTTCAAAACTCCATTTGCCCATTGCTGCGTTTTGAGCCATCTCAAACTCACTTACAGCAACACCACCGGCATTAGCAGCCTTTGCAGGAGCAAAGCAAATTTTATGCGAAAGAAAATCATTAATAGCTTTTGGAGTTGATGGCATATTTGCACCCTCTGCAACCACCTCTACGCCATTGGCGATTAAGTTTTGTGCATCCATACCTGTTAACTCATTTTGTGTGGCACAAGGAAAAGCAGCATAACATGGGATATCCCATACTGCATGACCCTCCTCCGGATACTCTTCAACAGGAGTGTAACGCGCTTCTGGGTGTACTTCTACATACTCCTCTAAAGAGACACGACGCTCAAGCTTTAACTTTTTAAGTAGTTCCAAGTCAACACCCCGTGCATCATATACTGTCCCTCTTGAATCTGTAGCAGAGACAGGAATAGCTCCGATATCATAAAGTTTTTCTATTGCATGAAGTGCTACATTTCCAGCACCGCTTACTGTACAAATCTTTCCTTCTAATGACTCTTTTCCCTCTAACTCAAGCATAGTTTCAGTAAAATAGATAACACCATACCCCGTTGCTTCAGGACGCATAAGTGAGCCACCAAACATAAAAGGTTTTCCAGTCAGAACACCTTCATATGTTGATGTTATCTTTTTGTATTCACCAAAAAGGTACCCAATCTCCCTTGAGCCAACACCAATATCTCCAGCAGGAACATCCATTCTAGGACCGATGTACTTATGCAGCTCTGTCATAAATGCGGAACAGAACTTCATCACTTCAAAATCACTCTTTCCTTTTGGATTAAAGTCACTTCCACCTTTTCCGCCACCTATTGGCAGACCTGTGAGTGCATTTTTAAAAATCTGTTCAAATCCTAAAAATTTTAAGATACCCTCATTAACACTTGGATGAAAACGAAGTCCCCCTTTGTATGGGCCTAGTGCATTGTTAAACTGCACGCGATACCCTGTGTTAACTTGAATATTTTGGTTATCATCCATCCAAGTAACTTTAAACTTTATCACTCTATCTGGAACAACTAATCTTTGTAAAATAGCATGCTGTCTATACTTTGGATCAGACTCTAAAAGAGGAGCAATAGAGTATATCACCTCCTCCATCGCCTGATAAAACACCTTATTTTCTGCACAATCACCATTTTCAAACTGTTTTGCTAACTCTATACCACTCATCTATTTGTTATTCCTAAATATTATTTTTACGCGATTATATCCAAATCCTAGAGATATTTTAACAACATCCTATAGATTTTTTCTAAATCTATAGGCTTTGAAAGATAATCATTAACACCTGCTTCATAAGCCCTTTGTATATCTTCACTCATTACATTTGCACTCAAAGCAATGATAACAATCTCCGAGTCTATCTCTCTAATTTTTTTCGTAGCCTCATAGCCATCCATATTTGGCATCTGCAAATCCATAAGAATAAGATTATACTCGCCCTCTTTAAACTTCTCTACAGCTATTTTTCCATCATCTGCATACTCTAAAGCAAAGTTTGTATCCTCTAAAAGCATATCAAGTACCATCTGATTCATTTTATTGTCTTCAGCTACTAAAATTTTTATGCCCTCTAATTGATTTACCCTCTCTTCAACCTCACTAAATTCTGCATCGTCGGCACTCTCTGTCTCTTCTACTGCTTCAGCCTCTTTCAAATCAAGCGTAAAATAGAAACAGCTTCCCTCACCATAAGTGCTACGAACACCTATTGATCCACCCATCATGGCAACAAGATTTTTAGAGATAGAGAGACCAAGACCACTCCCCCCCGTACTTTCTGCTTGTACTCATATCTGCCTGTGTAAACTCTTCAAAAAGAGACTCTAAGCTCTCCTCTTTTAAGCCTATTCCCGTATCTACTACTTCAAAATAGAGTTTTTCATCTTTTCGAGATATAAGTAACTTAACATACCCCTCATCTGTAAATTTGATAGCATTACTTATAAGATTTACTAAAATTTGGGAGACTCTTAGTGTATCTCCGTAGTAATAAAAATGCTCTATCTCTTTATACTCTACGAGTAAATCTATCCCCTTCTCATCTGCTTTTATCTGCAAAATATTTTTTACATCATCAACAAGTTCCTTGAGATTAAACTCCTTCTCCTCTATCTCCATTTTTCCTGACTCTATTTTAGAGATATCTAAGATATCATTTATAATCCCTAAAAGTAGTTGTGATGTAGCGTCTATCTTATGCATCAGCTCCTTTTGATGTGCATCGAGATTTGTTCTCATAGCTACGGTGCTAAAACCAATGATTGCATTTAAAGGTGTACGGATCTCATGAGACATATTTGAGAGGAATTTACTTTTAAACTCGAGAGCTTCTTGCGTTTTTTGCTTCTGTGCCTCTATCTCTTTTTGGTAGGTTATATCTATTCCATAGATTATGTATCCAAGTAAAATATCTTTTTTATCATACTCAGGGATAACACTCAGATGTAGCCAGAAAACAGATCCATCACGAGCCGTCTCTTTTAACTCTCTACTCCACTCTCCCTCGGGAATTTTCTGTATCTTTGTAAAGAGAGGATGTACTCTTCCTATAAATACATCCTTACTAAATCCACTTAAATTCAAGAAAGCTTCACTCACATGGACTATATACCCTTGGGCATCCGTCTTAGCAAAAATCACTAATTTATCGAGTCTCTGATTAAGTCCTATAATATTCTGCTCTTTCTCTCTGTTTGCCTCATAAAGTGAATGTAAATACAGCAACAGTAAAGCTACAACAAAGGAGATTAACAGAGCCACTAACAGATAACGCCAAATCGTTTGATGCAGCTTATCACGACTTACTTTATAGATTGTATCAAGCGTATTTATAGTCTTCTTATTGAGACGATGTACATAAAGCAGAGCAGAAGTTACAGTCTCTAAAGAAGTATCAATATCACTCTCCTGCTTTGGAAGTAGTACAAGTTTAGTATCAATCTTCTTTTTGAGTTTAGAAAAGATTTGCATATCTTTATACTGCTGTAAGAACTCTATAATAGTACCCACCTCAGAAGAACTTAAACTCACTAAGTTCATCTCTTCAATATACGTCTCTTGAGTCTTTTGTGAGAGCATACCTATCTTAGATTGATAATACAAAATATTTCGCACTACCGAGAGAGAGATAACATACTCGGGCAAGTAGTGCGTAATAAGGGAGTTTAGGTAGTATATCTTTCTATCACTTTGAAATAGAAGTCCAGAACTATCCCCTACACGATAATTCTCCTCATTTATCCACTCTAATACATTATAAAAATATTCATCTTCCAAATTTGGAAGATGTGAAGAAATAGAATTGAGAAGAAAAGAATCATCGTCAAGGGTAAAGTTTTTTTTTCGAAAAGATTGCAAATTAGAAATCTCTTCCATTACAATAACCTGCAATTTTTCTAGTCCTGCATCATTTTCATGCCTATCTACACGAAATTTATACTCTATGAAATTATTTGTAAAAAGATAGAGATTATTGATATAAGAAACACCCATTATCTCTCTATCTAGTTTTACTAGCTGCTCACGATGTAAGGCAGTAAGTGTATAAAAAAAACTAAATATGATAAATACTACAACTCCGTAGAGTAGTAAAAAACGGGTGCTGCTGCTTTTCATAAGAAAATTATAGCATTTTCTGCTAATCTTTGAGTGCAGTCTTAACCATCATGCGTCTCAAGTAGGCTATTTTACTCTGAAGCGGCAAATCTTTTGGACAGACATCTTCACATCCCAGTAGTGTCATACAACCAAATACGCCATCCTCATTTCCTATCATCTCATAATACTCCGCATCACTTCTTTTATCGCGTGGATCAAGATGGTAACGCGCTACTTTGTTGAGACCTACTGCACCTGTGAAGTTTGGACGCATCTGAATCGTTCCACATCCAGCCACGCAGCAGCCACACTCCACACAACGATCAAGCTCATATATCTCGTCTGCTAAAGCTGGCTCCATCCTCTCCTCTAGTGCATCAACATTAAGTTCGCTCTCTTTGTCATGTATCCAAGTCTCAAGACGCTCATTAAGTCCACGCATCCACTTTCCTGTGTAGATGGAGAGATCCCCTATGAGTTCAAAGAGAGGTAGTGGTGCAAGTGTAATGTGTGGATCAAGCTTTTTTGTAAGCGTTCTACAAGCCAGCGTCGGTCTGCCGTTTACCAGCATAGAACAGCTCCCACAGATGCCTGCACGACAAACAAAGTCAAACTTCAAAGAGTTATCATGATGTTCTCGTATCTCATTTAAGGCGACAAAGAGTGTCATCCCCGGAGCTTCCTCTATCTCAAAACTCTCCATATGTGGAAAGTCATCGGGATCATGCGGATCAAACCGTAAGATACTGATGGTTAATACTCTGTTTTTCTCTTCACTCATACATTCTCTCCAAGTCGAGCATTTCTACCCTGATATTTTTTTGGTAACTTATCTACAAAAGGCATCAGCGCATTTTGAATCTCAAATCTGTCTTTACCCTGTGCTTCTAGCTCCGCGCGTATCGCATCTACGGTTGATTGGCGCATTGGAGTACACTCATTATGAATAGTCAAATCCTTACCATACCCTCTAAATCCCGGAGGCATCTCCATAGAGTTGATATCTATCTCCTCATAGCTTACAGTTGGCATAGTATCACTCTCATTTTTCCAACTCATGATGGTTCGCTTGAGCCAGTTTGCATCATCTCTCTCAGGGAAATCCTCTCGTGAGTGCGCCCCACGACTCTCCTCTCTTAAAAGCGCTCCATAAGCAACTGTGAGAGCCACTTTTATCATCTTTTGTGTTCTATAGGCATTCACAAGTGCCGGATTTGCCGCGCGAGACTTTGAGCGAAAGACTTCAATGTTTTTAGAGCGGATATGCAACGCTTCAAGCTCTTTTACGGCCTCTTCTAAATCCTTTCCATTTCTAAAGATACCAACCTTCTCCATCATAATCTCTTCCATACGACGACGCAGAACATAGGCATCTTCACCATTCTCTTTACAGAGGAGTGCATCAATCTTATCTTGCTCTTTTTTCAAAAACTTCTCTACATTTGCTGTATGAATAGATATATTACTCTGTGAACTATCAAGATAGTCACTAATGTACTCAGCCACTAGCATACCTGAGACAACTGTCTCACTTACCGAGTTTCCACCGAGACGATTAAAGCCATGCAAATCCCAACACGCCGCCTCACCACAAGAGTAGAGTCCTTTAAGTGTTTGTGACTCACCTGTATAGTTTGTGCGGATACCACCCATAGAGTAGTGCTGCGTAGGACGTACAGGAATCCACTCTTCAGCTGGATCTATCCCTAAGAAATTCTCACAAATCTCTTTAACCTCACGCAAATTCTTCTCGATATGCTCACGCCCAAGAATGGTAATATCAAGCCAAAGATGATCCCCATAACGAGACTTCACACCCTTACCCTTTCGCATATGCTCTGTCATTCTACGACTCACAACATCTCGTGATGCCAACTCTTTTTTCTCAGGCTCATAATCGGGCATAAATCTATAGCCATCTTTATCAAGCAGCAATCCACCATCACCACGACACCCTTCCGTAGTAAGAATACCAACAGGTACGATGGCAGTCGGGTGAAACTGTATAGCTTCCATATTTCCTAGTGTCGCCACACCTGTCTCTAGGGCTATTGCCTGCCCTATCCCTTGACAAATGATGGCATTAGTAGAGACACTATAGATACGACCATAGCCACCTGTTGCTATTGTCGTTGCTTTTGCAACATAGGCAACAAGCTCACCACTCATAAGGTTTCTTGCTACTGCTCCATAGCAACGTCCATTTTCATGGATAAGGCTGATAGCTTCAAGCCGCTCATGAATCTCAACCTTATCCTCATGTGCCTTGTTATCCATAGCGTAGAGCATAGAGTGTCCTGTACCATCTGAAGTGTAACAGGTTCTCCACTTCTTTGTACCACCAAAATCACGTGCAGTAATCAGTCCATGCGCTTCATCTTTTTCGGTAATGGTTACTTTCTTTGCATTGATAATAGCTGTCCTATCACCTCTTTGTACACGCGTCCACGGCACACCCCAGTGTGCAAGCTCTCGTATCGCTTTTGGTGCGCAATGTGTAAACATACGCGCTACTCTTTGGTCAGCACCCCAGTCACTCCCTTTGATAGTATCTGAAAAGTGAACATCTTCATTATCACCCTCACCCATCTTAGAGTTTGCTAAAGAGGCTTGCATACCACCCTGAGCCGCTGAAGAGTGACTTCTTTTTGGTGGTACAAGTGTCAGTACAACTGCATCATGTCCTCGCTCTTTTACACCCGTAGCCACACGAAGACCAGCAAGTCCACCACCAATGATCAAAACATCTGTATAAATTACCTTCATTAATGCTCTCCTGCTTGAACTGTTTTTGACTCATAGCGTTTGCCATCACTCAAGTCATGATGCATACCTATGTAGGTATAACGAGCAAGAGATGAGAGTCCTACGATGATATAGAGTGCTATCATACTCTTCATTAAAAATTTAAACATAGTACGGGATTTTTTTGTATCTTCTCCCTCCATAAATCCCCACTTCATAGCCAACCTATAAAGCCCAATAAAGGCGTGAGAGACTACAGAAATAAGCAGCATAAAGTAGAGCGGCCCCATCAACTCATCTACTACCCTGTATGATGATGCAAAAGGTCCTATATTTTCCGGTTGAGAGAACATAATGTAGAGATGCACACTTCCTATAAAGAACATCATAAAGCCCGTAATTACCTGAATCATCCACAATGAACTATCTTCATGCTTCATTCTTTTTGTATGCTCTGTGATCGTCTTATACTCTCTATATGATGCAGGAAACTTTCTTACAGCAAGTCCGGCATGAAGAACAAAAATCGTCCCTATCGCTGCTGCTAAAAAAGAGACAATTCCCGGATATCTTTCACCAAAAAAGTAATACCCCTCAAACATCAAAGTTACTCTATACATCATCTCATCAGAGACAAGTATAGATGCTTCAAAAAGGAGGTGTCCCATTATAAATACTGCTAAAATCAAACCCGTTGTACTTTGTAAAAAGTCTAATCTCGCAGGCATTTTATCTATCTTTTTCTTTCTCATTTATACTCCATTTCTTTATGCCTCTCATTTTACAATACAATCTCTAAATTTAACCAAAATTATGCAGTAGTTATACTCCCTCCCCTTTTTTCTATCCTTTTAAAATCGGTAATCTGTTAAGAGACGCATATAGGTTGCACGCTCATAAGCCGCCGGGTTTCTTGTATGTGATAATGAGATGCTCCCTTGCATCTGCTTTATAGAGTCATACTCATTTGCAACCATCCACGCCTCTAACTGCTCAAGCGTCTTTTTTATATGCTCTGCGCCATTGTCTAAAACAGCACTCACCATCGCCACGGCACTTGCACCACTCATCATCGCTTTGAGTATATCTTCATGATTTTTTACACCTGTTGATGTACATAATGTTGCTTCTATACGGTTGTAGAGTATTGCACTCCAACGCAGCGTCTCGCTTAAATCTTTTGAGGTTGAGTGATTAATATACGGCAGAGCATTTAACTCCTCTAGGTCGATATCAACATTAACCGGTCTATCAAAAAGAACTATCCCCTTTGCACCGATGTCACTAAAACGCTTTGCCATATTTGCAGGAGCGGAGAAGATGGCATTCATCTT
>JALWSY010000128.1:0-14243 GCA_027083035.1 Sulfurimonas sp.
TTTTCTGCGTTGAACTTCACTTAACGATGCTAGCATCGCCAAGCAAAGTTCGTCTTGAAACTAAACCTTTTAAATGTTGTTGACTATGAAGTTATTTATACCCTCTTACTTATACAGATAAAAACAGAAAGGTCTCTGATGAGGTATATACTACTGCTTACTTCCTTCGCTATTCTCACAACCTCTCTCTTTGCTCAGAGAATTATGATTACAAAAACATCTAACAAGGGTAATCTACGCGAGATTCATACCATTTTACAAAGACTTCATGTCAAAATGTACTTTAAAAAAACAAAAAATTACTATGTAGTTTACTCAAAACGGTATGATTCACCTGAGGAGACTCACTACAAACTCAAAAAAATTCAACGCTATTTTCCCTCGGCATACATTCAAACTTCCAAAGAAAAGAAGATACATACTAGTAAAGGTGGGAAGAAAAAAGAGTTGTATAACTATTTTATTGCCCTACATGGAGCAAAAAGTAGCATAACAACGGATGATGTCAATATTACAAGTACCTCAGGATATAGTTACTCTTTAGAAGCGGGATACTACTTCACAGAGTATCTCTATGTGAGTGGTATTTACGAGATAGCGGACACCAAAGATATTACACTCTCAAATTTTTACGGGTCACTCAACTATAACTATAAAATTATTGAAGATTTCAATATTTTTGCAGGAGTCCTGCTTGGACACTCAAAGCTCACCCTTAACATTGACAATGCCACCCCATCCACTTCTCTGGCTTTTGGTGGGGCAATTGGCGTGAGTTACGATGTCCTTGGATTTATACCAATCTCACTCACCTATCAACTACTCTCTTTAAAACATAAAATCATCTACGACACAACCCTTGAGAGAAATTTTACCCGACTTCAGAGTTTCCAGCTTGGTTTGGGGTATAAATTTTAATTAAACTGACTATAATCGAGGCGGATTTCCATCTCCACTTCACAGAGTCCATCTTTAAAAGTTGTCTCAACAATAGTAGCATTTTTAATCATCGCTCTTACTTGTGTATTGACAGTTGATCTCTGCATTACCATGTTACGAATGGTATCTTTTCCTTCAACCTGTACACCATTTACCTTCTCTGCTATAAGTCTATATGCATCAGCCGTTGCTGCTCTTTTTGCTAAGGCATACGCTTGTGCGGGTGAGATAGTAAAAGAGGGAGCCACTCCTTGACCAACAACAGAGATTACAAGAGAGGAGTTTGGTTTTAAAACTGTTTGCTCACTACTCTTTGTCTTATACTCTTCAAGCCCATCATCTGGGTACCCATCTTCCGCATTTAGCGCACCTACGAACAGTAACATTAACACAATCAAATACTTCATTTACAATCCTTTTTTTAAAAAGCGTACATAAAACTAAACTTATACCCAGCAGTTCTAAAACGAACGGTATCTTTCTTTTCCACAGCTTTAAACTCTTCTCGTAGATACCCTCCACTCAAAGAGAGTCCTCCAATAACCCTGTAAGAGACGCCAACCTGATAGTTAAAAGCTTTTGCTTTGACCACAGAGAGCGCACTCACATCCGAATAAACTGTCAATCCATACAGATAGTATTTAAACCCCAAATAGGGAAGTGGAATAAACTCCCTTACATGAATCCAAGAGGGAGGCTTTGATGCATCTGTTTGGTCTGTAATCTCAAAGTTCCACATCAGATATTTTGCATTCAAACCTACATCAAAAGCAAAATCGCCACTATATGGTTTCCAGCGTAAAAACGAGAGTGTTCTCCCTTTTTTCTTAAACTCTGTGTAGAAAATAGTATTGAGTACACTAAAATCTGTTACTGTACCCACTTTAGAGTTAAAAGTTCCATCTGCTACAACGACACTCTTATCGAGTGTCGTATTTGAGTTCTCTTTCATATAAAAGTAGTTTACCGTAATATTTGGAACATAATTATAATCAGGCTTTACATCGAGTGCGAAGTATGAAGCCGTTGCATCATTATAGATATAATCTTGTGTAAAGTCAGAACTTCCATAGAAATTTTCTATACTGCCAGCAAGTTTTGGCAAGAACACACCGACTTCTAACTTTGTATCTATTTTTGAGGCTCCAAACAACTCACAAGAGAGCATAAAAAGAACAAATAAAATGCTAATCTTCATCTAATGTCCACCATACTTTTAAACGCATAGTGAATTTTAGCATAATATTTTCAAAACTTGTACTATTTTAACTCCGAGTACCTATACACTTTTGTTAAAGTTATATTTGCGGGGATATCTGTATTGAGGATTGCTCTGTAACACTCACGCGTTGAAGAACCTATAGGTAAGATATCTATATAAACTTTCGCATTACTCTTTGCCCATGCTCTGTCAAATGCAAAAATATAACTATCTTGTGTAAGAAACACTTTTTCTTGAGAAAGAGTACCTATAAAACTTGGATAATAGAGTGATGCGTCACCATTATTTGATTTGATTGTTACACCATTTCTTACATCACTATTGTACTCTCCTGTAAGGTTACTATCTGTTAAAAGATTTGCTATACTCCCTTTTACTGCACAAGCATTTGCATCATACTCTGCACCCTCTTTGCTAAACTCACTCTTTGTTACTATATCTGCGGTAATATTGATATCTGTGTAGGCCATAGCATTATAAGCCGGTGTTACAACCTGTTCTAACATCGCTTGCGTTCTCGCTAAAGCATTCACACTCATAGCAGAACTATTTTTCAATGCATCTAAGACTCTGAAGATTTCATTAAGTTGTGCAATTGCAAAACTTCTATCTCTGTCTGTCAGTAAAATATTTTGCTCTATCTCTACACTACTAAGCAGCGTATCAATATCTAAATTTGTATAACCTGTTAAAAGAATCTGTGCATATAAAATCTTTTTAATCTTTTTACGCAAATCTTTTATATACTGTGTACTTAAAAAGACATTGTTATTGTTTTTCACAACTGTTTCAATAGCTCTTTTAATCTGTTCAATCCCTTGAGATACAACAAACTGTGAGATGTTTTGCATAGGGTCTTCAAAGAGATTTCCAACACCTAAAGCAGCAGAGAGCTTACTCCTTGCTGCACTTAGCGTTAGTGTATCCAACGTCACATCCCCCAATCCGGCCATCAACAAGTCAGTAATGGGAGAGAGCGTGATTGCAGAAGCTTGTGAACTACTCACTACACTTCTATACTCCTGTGTAAAGACCTTATCTATAGCACTATCCTTACCGCCATAACCCAACAGAGAAATAACACTCTCTTTGTTTACCTCTATATCCGAAAAGATATACTTTCCCTCTGCAGATGTCACGGCAGACGGTTCCTGTGAGGAGCATACACCGTTACCGTCCATATCCATACAGACTGTAGCATCGCTAATATAACCATCTACCATATAACCACTAAAGGAGATTTTCGTAGTATTTGTCTCTACTGGTGTAGTTGTATTATTATCGGGAGTGGTTGTATTATTGTCACTTGAACTGTTAGAATCAGTTCCCATAGCCAATATTGCATCAATATCTATTGTTACCGGTGTAGCCGTTATGGTAGTATTTGCATCTGTGCTTGCAATTTTTTGCAAGATTGTATCTACAGCACTCTCTAGGGCTACTTGATAATTATTTAAATTTGCAACTGTTAGATTTTTATTGGCGCTAAAAGCGTCTATAGAGAGTCGTATCTCCCTTAGTTGTGCCTGTATGTACTCCTTTTCACTCTGTGGAAAGCTAATATCTTCGAGTGATTCTAAATTTGTCAGTACATTTGGCAAATTAATCTCCCTAGAGGCCTCTGCCTCTGTAAGAAGAGAGCGTTTAATGTTGGTACGAAGCATCTCTCTCTCTACAGATGTAAAAGAGACTGCTTTCATTTTCTCAACATCTGCAACTATCAAACGAAGTGTCTGCTCTATCTCTTGAACTTGAGAAAAGACACCTGCATACATAAGAGGAGATTGATCTACATACTCATCTGCTATGGTATAAGCCTTAGATACAATGAACCGAGAAGTATCATACACCCCTTTTGAGTGGATATATGAGTCTATAAACTTAATGGCAATCAAATCTGTTAGAGGAGTAATATACTGTATTTTTGAGGTATCTAAATTAGCAATATATAAGATATTTTGCAAAGAACCTATAAGATTTTTTTTTGTAGTGGTATCTACACCATATCTAGCTATAAGAGGTAAAAAACCTGTATTCATACTCTTAATATTACTAAAAGAGAATCCCCCATCTGCAGTAGTATAAGTACGAGGTTCATCAACCTCACAGATACCACTAAAATCTAAATCTATGCATACCGTTGCTCCACTTATAGGTCCATCAACAACCTGTCCGCTAAAGCTTACACTTACCTCTTTTCCCTCTACTACTGTACCATCAGAGGACTCTCCAGAGGAACAGCCACTTAAGAGGCTCCAAAGAGTAAACACAATAGATACAATAAAAGAAGTTCTCATTTTAGCACCTACTTTAGCTCTTTTAGTGATGCAAATGGAGGGATTTTTCTTGATGGAAAAATCCCCATATAACACTTTTGCACCCTGTAATCATACATATAAAACTTCTTTTCCTCATACTCTTTTGCATACTCAATCATACTCTTTGGAACTGCCGGTCCATATCGATACTGAACTTTTTTTGCAGAGTCGGACTTTGGATAAATCAGAGTTACACGCGAATCATCATAAATACCTCTTCTATAGTGAGAAATATATCTTGATTTTACACCCATACTTTTTGCTTTATTATAAACCGTAGCACTATCTATGCCACTATCTGTAATAGCATCATAATCACCACTCTGTAGTAGCCCTTTACAGCTTCTATGCATCAAGGGGGAGACAATCTTTACTTGTAATGCTTTTTTTGCATAGACATAAAAACCAAGATTTGGCTCTATCTTTTTCAAAGAAAGAATACGCGTATGAAAAATTTTCTTTTGAATCTCTTGTACAGGGGAGTACCCCGCCCAGACTTTAGAAAATCTTTCATATACATACACAAACTCTACATCCTTTGTATTTTGAAAAGTTTTTACAATATCTATCCCAGATGCATGACTATGTAAATAGTTCCAACCCTTATGCAGAAGATAAAACGGTCTTGAATAGGACATCTTTTCATTTACTACCTGAGGTGTACTTAAGAGTACATAACTCTCACTAGAACACTCCTGTTTCTTTATCGCAACTGGCTTTGGGAAAAATGTACTCTGCCATGAAAGAGCTTTTTTCTGCCATAAAATCGTATTATTTAAAGTATCAAGATTGATTTTTTTATTTTGTATCCCCAGAAGAGTGGGAATACAGGTTGCCTCAACAAGTGAAGCAACAAAGAGAGAAGTAATTATAATCCCCTTCACAAGTGTCATAAAACTACTCCTCCTAATCCCTCAAGAGAAGGGAATTAGAAAGTTACACCTGATTTCAAACCAGACGCAATTGAGATAGGAGAGGAGTCCGTACTATTCTCTGCTACAGCTTTTGTAGGGAAAGTATATCCATATACTTTACCATCAAGTTCTATAAAGACCTCTTTACCAATATAAGCGTCAGGATAATCTACTTTTGCCGTTGTAGTTCCATCTGTTACAAACATCGTAATTGGTGTCGCAAAGTTGTCTGCTAGAGTAAGCGGAGCATATGCAACTTTTACTTTTTTGTTTGCTGTTTCAGAAGTAAGTGTTACACCATACTCATTGTTCGTATATACTGCTGTAGATTCACAACTTGAGTTATAGTCTGTACCACCAACACTCACATCACTTGTGCCACCATCATTGTAATCACTCAAGATAACTCTTGATTTTGCGATTGGCATATATGCTATAGAGAAGATATCTGAAGCATTACCTGTACCTAGTGTACCATTACCCGTACCAGTTTGACCACCATCAACAGAGATGAGTTTTAAAGATCCCGGAGTCGAGCTGATTGTAACTGCAGTTGCATTTGCACACGCACCAGTCAATGCACCCGCTGCTGCTGATTTTACTAACTCATCACCCGCTGTATATTTTTCTGGGATAAAGTCTTGGAATATATAGTACTGCTTCGCACTTGAACCATTTGCATCTGTAATTGTTACAGTATTTGCATTAATCGTCATTGATGGCGTTGCAGGTTTCACATTTTTAATTGTTGCTACAACAGTAGAAGCAATCTTATTTCCCAAACCATCTGCTACAACTACTGAAACATCTGTATTTGCACCCGTAATAGGATCTGTTGTTATCTCATAGAGATTGATTTTACCAGAGTAAGTTGAAGAGCTTGCACTATCTCTTGTTAATTCAACCTCTTGACCGCCAACAGTTGCTACCACACGAACAGAGTCATCTGCATCTGCTGCTGGAAGAACATTTGCCAACTCAACATCTATATTTCCAGAGAAGAAGTTCGTTGTAGTTGTTCCGTCAAAGAATGTAGTATATCCAACTGTGCTGACAGGTGAATTAGCAATACTCATTGCACTTGAAGATGGAGTCTCTAGATATGCCCAGTAACCAGCATCCGGATCTGTCTCAAAGAGGTTATAGTCTTGAGAATCTAACCACTCAGATGTAGGTCGCGTTAAATCTATACTCTCCCATGTTACACTACCATCAGAGATTTGTGTAGCACCTGTTACTAAAGCAGCGAGTCTAAACCCATTGTCCATCATAGTATAGAGAGGACCATCAAGTACATAGTTTGGTGTATAGACCGCATTGTATTTCAAGTCTGGTGTTAAGTCTGCAACACTTGCTGTATTTACTGCACCTAAATCAGTTGCAGCAGTCACATCAACCCCTGCGGATGTTGTTGCATTTACATCTACATTTGCATCAATAAGGTCAAAACCAGCGAGTGTTATAATATTTGATGCTTGTGATGTTGTTACTGTAATATTTAAATCACTTAACTGAGTAGTTAGTGCTGTCACTAACGCTGCCATATCTGCCGGCTCTGTAATCTGCGCACCAGTTGTATTGATATCAAATATATTATTAAAAGTAAATGTATAGTTTGAATCACTATTTGGTACATAGTTTGTTAAGTTTAGATCTAGGCTATTTGTAATCTCACTTCTTACAAAAGCGTTTGGAGCATAGACAGCTTTTACTGCACCTTTTGCTAAATCTGTATTACTTGTTACAAGACTTCCTGAATCATACACAGATAAGTTATCCCCACCTGTTTTATGTAGTACAGAGAACTCAACAGAAGACTGCAATGTACCACTTGCAATAGCAGCTTGATTTGCAATAACTACAATATTTCCAGCACCATCATCATCTGCGATAAGAGCTGTGTTATTAATATCTTCCGCTGTAGCAGTTGCATTAGAATCCATACGAATTGTAATATCAAAGTCTGCTAAACTCTGAACAGTTGAAACGGTTACTGTACCATTTGTATCACTTGGAACATATTTAAATACACGAGAAATCGTAATATCACGGACATAAAAAGGTTGCTTTGATGACATGAGTGCATAGTCTGTTGTACCATCTTGGTTCACATCAACCTGCACTGCGGTTATTCCAGTTGCTCCATCTAAGTTCGCTGTAGTCGCTGTCAAACTAGTAGCAACATCAATAATTTGATTGTCTGGTGTTGCATTTTTAAGGTTAGCAACAACATTAACTTTTGCTGTTTGACCAGAATCAACATTCTCTGCTGTTCCAGCTCCAGTTAATGGTTGTAGCATCAAGAAGTACTCACCATAGCGAGAGTCATAAATTGCTCCATTACCGGCATTACCAGCAGATAAATCAATTAAGACTTTATTTGCTACATCCCAAACACTCTTCTCAGCTGCTGTACCAGTTCCTACTGACAATGTTCTTAGAGTCGTTATGTTATCACCTGCACCATCAGCTATAGCAAATTTTTTGTTTGAGATAAGAGCGAATGTTCCTGCCGTTTGTGTAGGAAATGCTTTTAAATCAAATACTTTTGCTAAGATTCCATCGACTTTTGCCTTGCTGATAGCATAGTTAATTTTCTTTGCTATCTCTGCATCTGTTTCACTTCCAGTAAATGTAACATCTACAGATTGGTTACGTGAAGAATCATAGAGTTTAATTGTACCTGCACTATTATTTATAGCCGCTAACATTCCCGTAGTAGAGCGTCTAATTTCAGTATTTGCACTATCAAATGAGATAAGGTTCCAACCGTTAGAGAGATTAAGCGCTGTATAGTCACTTTTAGCAATCGTTGAACTACCAAGCACTAAACCAGCCAACTGTCCAGAGCCGGTAGTAGCATTGTCATCATTCGTATCAATTTTTCCCCAGTAACCTTTTCCTTTTTGAATTGTTTCAAAATCATTCGCTGCTGCACTATTACGGCTATCAAAGAGTTCCCACGCACCACTACTTGCATCAAAACCATACATTCTAAGGGAATCGTTTGCATCCGCTGCATCGCCATAATTTGTTACATCATAGTTATCAACTTGAGGAGGGTTATTTGAGAGATTATAATCCACTAGGCTTGTAGCACCATCTTTTAAAGAGTTAAGCGTTACGCCACCAGTTCCACCACTTGTTGCAGGTGTTTTTACACCAACTGCAGGGTTATTGTAAGTATTTGCACTACTGAGTGTCACATAATAGACAACAGTATCTGTACCTGATTTATACTCTAACTTTTCACCCTCGAGTGAAGCTTTGTAGGTAAAAGAGAAAATTGGCTTATTACCTGTAGCATCTGTAACATAAGCAGTTCTTACAGGTTCTGTCTCATTGTAAGTGTATCCTGAAGTATTTACACGCACCTCAACTGGATCTTTATTAGCATCTGTTGCATCCAGCGTTGCCATATTACTACTGTTTGTAACTGCAACCTCATCTGCTGTTGTATCTGTCCAAGTGTTACTTGTAGAGTCTGTGATACTGAATGTTCCAGCATCAGACGCTTGTGTCGCCGTACTTTGAATCCCATTCACACCAAATAAAATCCATGTATCATCCTTTGTACTTGATGTCAAAGGAAGATATCCAGCACTTAGCATTGATGAAGATATCGCTACGGCTGCAGCAACACTTAACAGGCTTTTTCCATATTTTTTCATCTCATTGTCCTTTTATTTTACTTTATTTCTATACACTTTAGTCTTTATGTATGCACCATTCACAATATCATCGACATTGTAACGATAACACGAATAAAGACCATTTTGATCTTTTGGTGTCATCACATACATTGTACTCTTTCCATTATAACCCCAGCCTCTATCTACGGATAGTTTATAGAAATCCTCATAGATATTTACCATGGACATGTCTCTAGCTACGGTCAAATCATAATAAAAAAGAGTTACCTTTGTACTCTCTGCATCAGACTGATAGAGTGGATACTTTGAGTTAATCAAAAGACCATCCTCCACGTCTTCAACACCTCGATCATCTATACTTGTATCGGCGATAGTATTGTTAGTATATCCATCATTTACATCACCTTTCAAGCAAGCATATTTATCATATACAGCACCTGTAACATCAAAAATGCTGTTCCCTTGATCACCACCATCTCCTCCAGAAGAGCCACCACCGGAACCTCCGCCCGGAGTAGATGAGTTTGCGTCAGAAACAGGATTTGGATCAATAAGCCCAAGAGGCGGTTGATTAGTACCGGTTTGTACTGTACCATCTTGATGCGCACTTGAAGAAGTATCTACCCCACAGGCACTTAAAAAGATTATAACAGTTCCAATCATCGCTAATCGTACCATCTTCATGCTCCTCTAATCCAATCCCACTCTACCTACTCTGGTAATCCGGGTGGTGTCCCCAACTTCTCAGATAAGTTGAAAGGTGTTTGAGGTTTTGTTACCTCTGCTGCGGACACGACATCAACAGTAGGAGATACAACAGCACCATTTCCAGAGGAAGTATCACTACTTGCACTTGAAACACTTCCGCTTTCCCCACATCCTGTAAATGCAATAGCAAATGCTAAAGCACTTAATGATGTAATTATTAATTTTTTCATTTTCCATCCTTGAAAACATTTACAAGATACTGCCTAAGGCAATACAATTACCACCTAAATAGTAACTGTACTACCCTAGCCAATACCCATTCTTAACATCTGTGGTAAACACTACCTGCGATGCACCTTTATATAACAAAACATGCCAGCTCATCCTTGAAGAGCATAATTTGTTCCATGTTCTAATGAGTACATCGGCAAATAGTAAAAAAACTTTACAAATTTGTATAATTTTTTTGTTTTATCCCATACTAGCGTATAATTTAAAAATGGTATTGCGCAGAAAAAAGGAGAGAATGGAGTGCTTGGTGCTTATAGTGAGAGATATTTGTTCTCTCGACAGCGATGTTTGTAACTTGATTCATAAAGAGGTACTCATAGGTAAGGAGGAGGGAGGTCTTTTGCATTCCATCATAAATAATTCCAAATCTTGTCCCTAGAAGGGGTGAGGTGGAACGACTTGACGAAGTAGAGTCAACATTTTGTATAGGTTCATGAAGCCAGTCAAGACTGCCAGCCCCACCTGATAGACCACAGTAAGGAGTAAAAGAGGAGCTATTATAAAATCTATAATTTATAGTAGCAACTATATTTGTAAAGCGTAAATCACTACTCTGCATCATAGATACTTCCAAATTAAAATCCAAACCACTCCTTAACAGATATCCGACTGAGAGATTATAGGCAACACCACTATTTTTTGGTTTGAGTACAGTAGGATTTCCTGATTCTACATCGTAAATAGAGGGTGCCACAGCATAACCGACACCGACACCAGCATAGATACCCGTTCTGTTTTCAGAGACACCACCATACTCCCCTTTTAAAAGAGTGACTATCTCTGGGTTTTTAAAATATTGTTTGAGTTGTTGCTGATAAAAGAGTGCTGTCTCTTTGGAAGAGAATGGTCCTGTATATATATAGTATGCTTTTGTGAAGTTTACATTGTATATTTTTTGACTCTCTATGGGTAAATCATACCTTTTTAAAATCTTTGCTATCTTTTGAATATCACTCCCCTTGGAAGTTTTTGTAATTTTCACATAATAAGTCTCATTTGCAAACAAATCTATTAACAATAGCATAAGCAATAACGGCAGTATAAAAATTCTCATAACAAAGCCTATCGACCATTTTATGAGAAGCTTTAATAAAATTGGAATAAATCATGCTTTTTAATTAAAATATTACAAAAGGAAACAGTTTTGATACATAACCTCTATATATTATCTCTTCTTTTTACTGTTTTATTTGTCTCAGGATGTAATCCCTCCTCCTATAATGCAAGTGATACTCCAGATAATGCGATTAGTGGCGTTGTAGTAGATGGCTACATAAGTGGTGCTACTGTATGTCTTGATTTTAACTACAATAACATCTGTGATAGTGATGAACCTATCACAACAACGGATGCAAACGGTAGTTATAGCTTCACAAACTTCACACTTAATGGTGAAAGTACCATTCTCTCCGTACTTGCCTACGGAGGTGTTGATACCGCAACACATAAGAAGTTTAAAGGGCAACTTCGTAATACAATAGAGTTCTCAAAAGAGGAGAAAAAAGAGAATGTGGTCATCTCCCCCCTCACAGATTTGATAGTAACGCATTTTTACACGACTTATGAGAAGAGTCTCGAAGACTTACACGATGCACAGGATATAGTAAGTTCTAGTTTTGACGTAGATAAAAAGCTTCTCAGTAGTGACCCTATGCAGAGTGTAAAACTCTTTAGTATCAATCAAAAAGTGCATCATACGGAGGCACTGCTACAAACTCTTGTTGAAAAGAATCTAAAACGCTACAACGGCTCCTCTAGTCGTCTAAGTATTCAAACTTTGGTAAAAGAGGAGATATTACAGCATGGATATGATATCGATACCATACTACTCACCTTAGAAGAGAGTATAAACATTGAACTCCCTTCCAATGAAAAAGTTTTTGTTACCAAGCAGACACAGGAGTTGCAAACAAACTTAACAGAACTCTTAAATGATGCAGAGATAAGTGTTGAGAATCTGCCAACGCTTCAAAAGAGAATCTTCTCTAGTCAGTATGAAGCCAACGATAGACTTGAAATTGTCGATGGCTCTTACCCAATAGAGATAGTCCCAATTAATCTCAACTAATAGGACTTCGCAAATCTATCTAAGCAGTGTAAATCTTTTTTCAAAAAGGTACTCACACTATCTTGCATATTTGAAAAGATCTCTTCTGGAGTCTCTCCATCTGCAGGATAGGAGAGCATAAAGTAGTTGAGATACTTTGCAAAAAACTCATCAAACATAGTTTTCACTATGTCTGTTCCATACTTGTCTGTATATGGCAACACAAAGAAGTAATCCGTTCCATCATTTACAATAGAATCCGATGCCCGCAAAATCTCTTCAAGTGATGCGTCTATCACTTCAGAAGCTATTCCGCTAAAGTCACAATACAAAAGCGTAAAACTCTCTGCACGATTTTCATCAAGTCTGTCGGAGATTCCAATGTTGAGGCGCATCAGCGCCTTAAAGTTGTCAAAAGTAAAATGGATGCCTGCCATGTGATAACCTTAAGAAAAATTTATCTTAAGTATAGCAAAAAAACCACTCCTTAATGAGCATTTTTTATAAGATGTAAAAAATCTGACTTTCCTTGGTAACCGGGAGTAGCTTTTATTTTCTCTGTATCTTTGTAGCTGATTATGTAAGTAACAGGAACAATAGGTGTATGAAATGCCTTTGGAAGCCCTCCCTCTTCACGGTTCACGATAAGAGGGATATAGTTTTTTTGGATATAACTATCTATATTTTCTGCAGAAAGCACTTTTTTTTCCATCTTTCTGCACCATGGACAATAATTTGTCACCTCTAGCATTAAGATGTCTTTATGCTCCTTCTTTGCTCTCTCTACAGCCTGTGTGTAACTCGTTTCATACCCAAACTCTTTGGCAAACTCTTTGTATGATTTTGCAAAAAGCGTCCCCATTATCAGGGCTATTAACAAAATATATTTCATTACTCATTATCCTCTATGTACTGATCTTGAAACTCTCCTAAGAGATACTCCACACTATCCATCAAATCTTCATCAAGATTTTCAACCTCAAAAATATCCTCTTTATGGTAAGTAAGTGCAAATACCTCTTCGTTATCCTCCACACGACGCACCTCTTCACCTAGGAGCAGTTGCACTTTAAGAACCAAATCTTTTGAGACTGCCACCCGTGAGACAACAATAGCCAGCGGCCTCTCTGAGTACCCCTTGGTTGAGATATGCATCTCTTTTGCATACTCTTTAATCCTCTCTCGTATCTTCTCTTTGTAACTTTGCGGTACTTTATCTGTATATATCTCCACTACAGGATACAAACTTTTAAACTTTGTAAGAATAAAAGGGGTTTGTGCAAGTGCAACCAGATAGGCACTCATAAGCAATAATACTATTTTCATTTTACTAAACACTCATCTGAATTTTATTGGATGCAAACTGATGAATAAGCATCTGAATAATATTTTGATAAGGTACACCACTCTCCAAGGCTTTTTTCTTGAGTTCATAAATATCATTCTCTGAGACTCTTATGGAGATTGCTTTTTTCTTTTGATGTTTCAGGTAGGATTGCAACTCTTTTACTCTACTGTCAATATCACCACGACTTTGCCATTCATCATTTTCAACACTTTGAAGTATGTCAGCTTCATACGCATCTAAATCTATCATTTGAGTTCCTTTTTATTGTATTTTTTATTCATTTTTCTTGATGGAATTATTGTTTTTAAAAAGATTGATTTGTCATCTTCCACATAAGGTACAAGAAAAACATAATTTTTAACTTGAATCAAGAGTATAAAAATATTTTGATTAGGATATTTTTCTTTATTTGGGTGTTCTACATCATCAAGCAAGAAGCCATTTTCAAGTGCTAAGATTACATCTTCAAATGATACATCTCGAGTAGATTTGAGTATTTCATTCTTCTCAAGACTATATCTAATTGTTTTACTTTGAAACACATCCATATCCTCAAACTATATATACGATGTATTTTAATATTATTGAAGAGTTTTGTCAAGCTTATTAATCATCAAATCCAACAAGCTCTCCTCTCTTAAGTCGTGCAATTTTATCACGATACTTGCGGATATAGTACGCTTTTTTCTCAAAAGAGATATCTGAAGAGAAGTTGATTTTTTTCAACTCTCTCTCATAGTAGCGACTCAAAAAAGGAATCAGCTCTGCTGTGAGTGCCTCTTCGGTCTCTAAAGCCTTTATAC
>JALWSY010000128.1:14253-14715 GCA_027083035.1 Sulfurimonas sp.
TACTCTCATCTACAAGAATCTCCATAAGCTCCGGTGCCTCTCTTTGATTTTGCAGCGCCAAAGAGAACTCCCTTGAGTGAAACTGTAGTAGTGAGGGGTCTATCACATCTAAGATGTGGTCGATAAAGTGCGGTTTTTCTAAAACTGTCTTTATAAGACTCAGCTCCCACATATCTCTGTGGCTATTTTTTTGCATCAAAGGGGCATTTTGATTTGCTAGAGGGTTTGAGGAGAGTTTCACAAGTGATGGGGAGATGCCAAGACCCCCAAGGCGTGATGCAAGATAGGTCTTATACTCCTCTTGTAAAATGGCGGAGAGTGTTTTGAGGTAACTCACACCCTCTGCCAAACACGCCTCTTTCTCTTTTGGATTGTTCAAATCATAGAGTGAGAGTATCTCATCAAGTACAAACTCAATAAAAGGCTTTGCAGAGCGAAACATCTCTGAGAGTTCCTCTACTC